>JAPLBU010000447.1:4858-6019 GCA_026392575.1 Actinomycetota bacterium
ACGTGCTCGACGAGCCGAGCATCGGGCTGCACCAACGCGACAATCACCGGCTGATCGAGACCCTCGTCCGGCTCCGCGATCTGGGCAACACCCTCATCGTCGTAGAACACGACGAGGACACCATCCGGGTGGCCGACTGGGTCGTCGATATCGGCCCGGGTGCCGGCGAGCATGGTGGCGAGGTGGTCGTCAGCGGCACGGTGGCGGATCTGCTGGCGAGCCCGGAGTCGATCACCGGTCAGTATCTGAGCGGGCGCCGCTCGATCGAGGTGCCAGCGGAGCGTCGGCCCCAGGACGGGCGCGTCATCACGGTCCACAGCGCCAGCGAGCACAACCTCGACGATGTCACGGTGTCCTTCCCGCTCGGCAATCTCGTCGCCGTCACCGGCGTCAGCGGATCGGGGAAGTCGACTCTGGTCAATGACGTCCTGTACAACGTCCTCGCGAGAGACCTCAACGGTGCTCGGACGGTGCCGGGCCGACACAAGAAGGTGTCCGGACTCGACGCCGTCGACAAGGTTGTCCACGTCGACCAGAGCCCGATCGGTCGCACGCCGCGAAGCAACCCGGCCACCTACACCGGTGTCTTCGACAACATCCGCAAGCTCTTCGCCGAAACGCCTGAGGCCAAGGTGCGGGGCTACCTGCAGGGCCGGTTCTCGTTCAACGTCAAGGGTGGTCGCTGCGAGGCATGCGCTGGCGACGGGACGATCAAGATCGAGATGAACTTCCTGCCGGATGTCTACGTCCCCTGCGAGGTCTGCCACGGCGCGCGCTACAACCGCGAGACCCTGGAGGTGCACTACAAGGGGCGCACGATCGCCCAGGTGCTCGACATGCCGATCGAGGAGGCGACGGAGTTCTTCGCGGCCGTTCCGTCCATCGCCCGCCATCTGTCGACTCTCGTCGAGGTCGGACTCGGGTACGTGCGGATGGGGCAGTCGGCTCCGACCCTCAGCGGTGGTGAGGCGCAGCGGGTCAAGCTCGCGGCCGAGCTTCAGAAGCGCTCGACCGGACGCACCATCTACGTACTCGACGAGCCGACGACCGGCCTGCACTTCGAGGACATCCGCAAGCTGCTGGGCGTGCTGCAGAGCCTGGTCGACAAGGGCAACACCGTGATCGTGATCGAGCACAACCTCGATGTCATCAAGACGGCCG
>JAPLBU010000252.1 GCA_026392575.1 Actinomycetota bacterium
CTGATGGCGGCCAGAGCGCGGAGTCTGCGGAGTCTTCGTCGGCCGCGGCGGCGCTGGCCGGTTACCGCATCGGGGATACCGGTCCGGGTGGCGGGATCGTGTTCTACGACGCCGGATCACCGCAGCCGTGGGGCCGGTATCTGGAGGCGGCCCTGACCGAGGAGAGGGGCGGTTCACGGGATAAGCAGGCGTACTGGTGTCGTTTCTACCGTGACGTCGGGACGTCGACCGGGATCGGGGCGGGCGCGGCGAACACCCGGGCGATGCTCGCCGCCTGCTCATCGGGTGCTGCGACCACCGTCAGCGGCTACCGCGGTGGTGGGATGGCGGACTGGTTCCTGCCCTCGAAGGATGAGTTGAACGCCCTGTTTGAGCAGAAGGACTATGTTAGAGGGTTTGTCGCTGGCCGCTATTGGAGTTCCTCGCAGCGCGGTGCGGGCGTCGTGTGGATTCAAGCATTCCCCTATGGCGATCAGATCTCCTACGACTACAAGCCCGACTCGGATTTCTACGTCCGGCCGGTGCGCGCCTTCTAGCGATTCATCTATTCGTCGAACTCACCCCGTGCTTGTCCGGCTTGTCGGTGCGGACGGGGTAACCGGCCACGGTGGGGTGTGGCGGGTCTCATGGCGGATGTGAAGGGATCCGTGTGGCCTGTTATCGCTGTGTGAGGTGCCCGCTCCCGGTTGCGGGAGACGGTGCCGCCACCGTTCGGACCCTCCGCTAGCGTGCTCGCAGGATGTGCAGTCGGGCGAAGCGCCGCAGTGGCGCCACGGGGAGTGTCGTGACAGGACGGTTCGCTTTCGCCAGCAGTCTCCTGGTGTCGGTCGCGCTGCTGGCGGCCTGCTCGTCGGCGGGCTCCGCTGGGGACTACCAGGTCGGTGATCCCGGCCCGGGTGGGGGCATCGTGTTCTACGACGCCGGGTCCGTGCAGCCGTGGGGCCGGTACCTGGAGGCCGCACCGGCCGACTGGAACGGCGGCGGTGGTGACCCTGGGATCGCCTGGTGCAATGTCACGGATGCACCGATCCCCGGGACGGATGGCACAGCGATCGGGATGGGTGCAGCGAACACCACCGCGATGCTCGCTGGGTGCTCATCGGGTGCCGGAGTGTCGGCGCAGGCCTACGCCGGTGGCGGGACGTCGGACTGGTTCCTGCCCTCGACGGATGAGCTGAACACCCTGTCGGATCAGCTTGCCAGCGCTGGCATGTTCGCTGCCGGCATGTACTGGAGCTCCTCGCAGGATGGTGCGTACGAAGCGTGGGGTCTGAACTTCGCCGATGGGACTCAGTACGGCTACTACCCCAAGCCCAACACGTTCTACGTCCGGCCGGTGCGCGCTTTCTAACTAGGGGTCCGACTACCTGTGTGGCCTTCCGGCGGGGGGTGGCGATGGTGACGTCAGCCGTCGAGTTCGGCGTCCATCGCGTCGCAGTCCCGGCACATGACGACGACGGCGCCGTGCAGCGCATCACGCATCGCGAAGACGGCGTGGCCTTCGGGAATCGTCGCCCCGCACACGTCGCAGGGCTGCGCCGGAATCGGCTGGCTCATGGGCTACTCGCTGCTCGCGGATTCGATGACCAGGATGCGCGCGATACCACGGGGATGCGCGACGTGCTCGTCGCCGACCTCCGCAGTGAACACGATGCCTGGACGCAGCTCGTGCACCGTCTCGGACCCGTCGGTGCGCACGTGCATGTCAACGATGCCGTCGAGGACCGCGAAGACCTCGACCCCGTCGTTGACATGCCAGTGGTACGGCTGATCGGTCCAGTGCAGGCGCACGGTCGCATCGGGGATGCGGGCCAGGTCGAGCGCCCCCCAGGCGCGGTCGGTGGTGACGTCGGCGGCGATGGTGATGCGCATTGCGGTCCTCTCGGATCGTGTCGTCTCGACGGTACGCGATCCGTCGTGGTGACGTCGCCGACTATCCACAGGGCGGCCCGTGATCGTTGGTGTCCGGGGAAGGGCCGCCGCTACGGCACGTGTGGGATAGGGCGCGATCGACGCCAGGTCGGGTGTACACCTGTGCAGGGCGTCACGTGCGACGTGAGGGGGACTGGCGGTGACTATCGAATCCGCGGACAGTGACGAGGGCGCCTTCGTCGATGGGCGAGGCGGCCATGTCAGTGACGACGGCCTGATGTGGCTGGCCGACGATGGCGACGTGATCTTCCTTAGCGGTGAGGCAGCGGAAGATGAGCGGTTCTGGGCGGACGTGGTGAAGACCGATGCGGCCGAGCGCGCACTGTTCGAGGCGACCTACCTGGCGGTGTTCCCTCCTAAACCGGGGGTGGACAGTAGGGGGGACGGTGACGAATGGGTCGGTGACAGATACACGTGGCACTTCTCGACCCCCGGGCGCGATCCATTCACTGA
>JAPLBU010000307.1:0-480 GCA_026392575.1 Actinomycetota bacterium
AACGGGCCTGCTCACCACAGCGCCGCTTCGCATCAGGGGGGTGTGTAGGTTGTGCCCGTTGGATGATCCCGGTCCTCGCAAGAGGGCGGACGAACCGGAGGCTCAGGTGACCTACGTCATCACATTCCCGTGCGTGGACCTGAAGGACAAGGCCTGCATCGAGGAATGTCCCGTCGACTGCATCTACGAGGGCGACCGGATGCTCTACATCCAGCCCGATGAGTGCGTGGATTGCGGTGCATGCGAGCCGGTCTGCCCCGTCGAGGCGATCTTCTACGAAGACGACGTCCCGGTTGAGTGGAAGGACTACACCGCAGCCAATGCGGAGTTCTTCGTTGACCTCGGCTCACCCGGCGGCGCCGCGAAGCTCGGCGCGCAGGACTTCGATGCGGCGCTGCTCGCGAGCGTGCCGCCGCAGGAGCACGACCACTAGCAGTGGCTGGAGCTCACTCACGGGATCGGGTCGCCGACACGCTCCCG
>JAPLBU010000307.1:557-5132 GCA_026392575.1 Actinomycetota bacterium
GCGCCAGTACCCGGGCGGCGCCGTGGATCTCTCGGTGGGCACTCCTGTTGATCCGACGCCGGAACTGATCCAAGCCGCCCTTCGCGCGGCCGCGAATGCGCCGGGTTACCCGACGGTGGCGGGTCGCGATGATCTGCGGGCGGCCTGCAGCGGTTGGCTGGCGCGATCGTTGGATGTCCACGTGGAGCCGTCTGCCGTGCTGCCGGGCATCGGTTCCAAGGAACTCATTGCATCCATCCCGCGCATGCTGGGTCTGGATCCCGGATCCCGGGTCGTCATTCCACGGATCGCCTACCCGACCTATGCGGTCGGTGCGCTTCTTGCCGGGTGCGAGCCCATCGCGACCGACGAGCCCGAGTCCGTCGATGACGCGACACTTGTGTGGCTGAACTCTCCCGGCAACCCGACCGGCTCGGTGCTGCCCGTGCAGCGCATGGCAGAGATCGTGGCCTGGGCGCGTGCGAACGATGTCCTCGTCATCAGCGACGAGTGCTACATCGAACTCGGCTGGGACCTCGAGCCCGTTTCCATTCTGCATCCCTCGGTGTGTGGTGACAGACACGACGGCGTGCTGGCGGTTCACTCCCTGTCCAAGCGCTCAAACCTTGCGGGCTACCGCTTCGGTTTCGTGGCGGGTGATCAGCAGGTGGTGGGCGATCTGCTCGCCGTGCGCAAGCACGCAGGAATGATGGTGCCGACCCCGGTTCAGTTCGCGGCGATCGCGGCACTGGGTGACGATGAGCACGTTGCTGAGCAGCGTGAGCGCTATCGCGGGCGGCGCGAGATCCTCCGTACTGCGTTGACCGATGCCGGCATGCGAATTGATGACAGCGCGGCAGGCCTGTACCTGTGGGCAACCCGGAGCGAACCGTGCTGGGACACCGTTGCCTGGTTCGCGGATCGGGGGATTGTTGTGACGGTGGCCCTGACCGCGACGGATGCTCAGGTCGCCGAAGTCGCTGCTCGCCTCTCGGCAGCGTGAGAAGCGTCACCGGACATACTTGACATGGTCTCTCGTAAGCCCGTCACGGGTCCCGCTAGGCTCCACTTAGGAGGTTCACGTGTCTGACTATGTCCTGAACTACGCCGACGGCGAGTTGCCCCTTCCCGAGGTGCCGGCCACCGTCGGTGAGTCCGGCCTGAACATCGGCCCACTGCTCAAGCAGACGGGGCATGTGACGCTGGACCACGGGTTCATGAACACGGCGGCATGTACATCGGCGATCACCTACATCGACGGTGACGCGGGGATCCTGCGCTACCGCGGCTATCCGATCGAGCAGCTCGCGGAGCAGTCCACCTTCCTTGAGACGGCCTACCTGCTGATCTACGGAGCCCTCCCCACCCCGGATGCGCTGGCTGAGTTCAAGACGCACATCCGTATGCACACGATGCTGCACGAGGATCTGCGCCGTTTCTTCGACGGCTTCCCGCGCGACGCGCATCCGATGCCGGTGCTCTCGTCAGCAGTCTCCGCGCTGTCGACGTTCTACCAGGACTCGCTCGATCCGTTCGATGCCCGCCAGGTGGAGATCTCAACGATCCGTCTGCTGGCCAAGGTCCCGACCATTGCGGCATACGCGCACAAGAAGTCGACCGGGCAGCCGTACCTCTACCCAGATAACTCCCTCGGCTACATCGACAACTTCATGCGGATGACCTTTGGTGTTCCTGCTGAGCCGTACGAGGTCAACCCCATCCTCTCGAAGGCGCTGAACCAGCTGCTGCTGCTGCATGCAGACCATGAGCAGAACTGCTCGACATCGACCGTGCGGCTTGTCGGCTCGTCACACGCCAACCTGTTCGCCTCGGTTTCTGCGGGCATCAACGCGCTGTTCGGCCCGCTGCATGGCGGCGCGAACCAGGCGGTCATGGAGATGCTGAACAACATCCACGCGCAGGGCGGTGGCGTAAACACGTTCATCCGTCAGGTCAAGGATCGCGAGGACGGCGTCAAGCTCATGGGCTTCGGGCACCGCGTGTACAAGAACTACGACCCGCGTGCGGCCATCGTGAAGAAGACCGCGCACGAGGTGTTCGATGCGTTGAATGTCAGTGACCCACTGCTCGACATCGCGCTTCGTCTCGAGGAGGTTGCGCTGGCCGATGACTTCTTCATCGAGCGCAAGCTCTACCCGAACGTCGACTTCTACACGGGCCTGATCTACAAGGCGATGGGCTTCCCGACCCAGATGTTCACGGTCCTGTTCGCCCTCGGCCGACTGCCGGGCTGGATCGCGCAGTGGCGCGAGATGATCGCTGATCCGGATACCAAGATTGGCCGCCCGCGGCAGGTATACATCGGCGAGCCGTTGCGCGACTACACCCCCATCTCCGCCCGCTGACCCCGTCCCTTCGGCCGCTTCCCCCCCTCCGTTTCTCCCGCAATGCGGGACAAACGGCGAGGAACTCCTCCGATCGGGGCGATTCTCGCCGTTTCTCCCGCCCTCTAGGCGGAGCGACTCGAGCCGTATCTCGAGTCGGTGCGTGCCCGCAGGATTCGACGGATAACTGTCTCGGGCCGGCGCCAGACCTCTTCCCACGTCCAGCGAACCAGTGATCCGTACTTCAACTCTCCATCCGACTCTCCAATGACGCGCCAGTTGAGCCACGTCATGTCCGCGAAGCCGATGAGCCCGACCTCGTCGTAGAAGGGGACCTGCAGGTCCGGCTCGGGGAGGCCACCGGCCACGATCCGGAGTCGCGACAGCGTCTCGAGCGGGGTCTGGGCACCTGACCGCACCAGCGGCAGGGCTCGACGAACGTTACCGATGCCCCGAAGCCTGGGCCAGTCCTCGGTGATGCCGCGCAGTACCGCGGGTGCGTCGGGGCGCTGCCAGGAAACGGCATCGAGGGTAACCACGGCCCACTCTTGCGAGCTTCGGGCCGCTGCCGAGATTGCAGCGAGGTCCGCCGACACTGTCGGGATGCCAGCGACCGACGTCAATTGGCTCGGGTCGAGGGCGTGGCCGTGCATCGTTACATCGGTAAGCGCGGTGGGGTCGGTTATTCGCCGACGCAGAGCACGCTGATCTGTGCCCAGGTTACGGGTGAGTTCGACCTCCCGCAGCAGCCCCCGTTGTAGTGGCTGTCCGTGAAGGGAAGCGGCGGTAACGCCGAATGCGTAAGCAGGAAGCGGCAGTGCCATGATCGCGGCAGCGCAGGTAACCAAGTGGACCGCCGTCATCCCGAGCTCCGGTGCTAGGAGATTCGCATCCACGTAGACACCGTGGTGCATCCGCGTCCACCAACCCCGACGTGTCATCGCCTTAACGATCCCCGGGTCAAGGCCCCACTCCGACAGGTGCTGCCGCCGGAAGACGCCATGGGTGTTGTCGGACAGGGTGAGGACCCGCTGACGGATGTGCGCGAGTTCGCGCGAGGTGGGCTGGCTGACGGGCATGGGCGAAGAGTGGCCCCGGTTCGGGTGAGGGGGCAATCGGGTATCCACAGGCTGATGGGAGAAGTGGCGAGAAATGCCACGAAGAGGGCCGATTCTCGCCGTTTGTCCCGCATTGCGGGAGAAACGGATGGGGGCATGGTTGGGTCGGGGTATGGAATCGGGCGTCGGGGAAGCGGTGCTGTGGGAACCCGACCCGGTAACCGCGGCGAGCAGCGCCATGGCCCGATTGCAGGCGCGGCATGACGCATCGGACTACGACGCACTGCACCGGTGGTCTGTTGAGCATCCGGAGCTGTTCTGGCGTGATGCGTGGGACGACCTCGGGATCATCGGAGCTGCCGGGGACCCCACCAGCCAGGGCGAGGGCATGCTCGGGACGCAGTTCTTCCCCATGGCGCGACTCAATGTGGTCGACACGCTGCTCGCGGGCCCTGCGGATGACGTCATCCTGGTCGGCATCACCGAGGGTGGCCTTCGGCGGGAACTGACGCGCGCCGAGGTGCGCCAGGAGGTGGCCGCTGTCGCGAGCGCCCTGCGATCGGCGGGTGTTCAGCCGGGGGATCGCGTGGCGGCATGGACTCCGAATGTCATCGAGGCGGCGATCTACGCACTCGGCGCACTGAGCATCGGGGCTGTCGTGAGCACCGCATCGCCGGACTTCGGACCGGCCGGCCTCATCGATCGTTTCGGGCAGATCGAACCGGTGGTCCTGATGGTGGCAGCGGGCTACGAGTACGCCGGTCGATGGATCGACTGTGTCGACCGCCTGCCTGAGGTGCTCGCTGGACTTCCGACGGTTCGTACGGTTGTCGTCGTTGGTCCCGAAAGGAACGACCACGTCACCTGGAAATCGTGGCTCGCACCGCACCGCGGCGCGGTGCTTGCTCCCGTTCCGCTGGCGTTCGCGCATCCCGGTTTCATCCTGTTCTCGAGCGGGACGACGGGCCGCCCCAAGTGCATCGTCCACTCGGCCGCCGGCGTGCTGCTCAAGGTGCTGTCCGAGCAGGCCTACCACCTGGACATCCGCGAGCAGGATCGCGTCCTGTACTTCACGACCTGCGGCTGGATGATGTGGAACTGGCTGCTGTGCGCGCTGGCCCGTCGGGCCTGCATCGTGCTCTACGGCGGCAACCCGGGCTTCCCGACGATGTCGCGGCTCTTCGAGATCGCCG
>JAPLBU010000172.1:0-8982 GCA_026392575.1 Actinomycetota bacterium
CCCGCGCCACCAGTTGCGCTTCCAGCGAGCCCGGCACGGCATCGAACCCCGTGTGCAGGATGGCGGTGTTCGCCTTGCTTGTCGCATCGCCGATATCGGATCGAGCCTCGATGAGGGCGACGGAGACGTCGAAGCCCGCCAGGTGGCGAGCTACGGCGCATCCGACGACACCCGCTCCGATCACGACGAGGTCAACGTCAGCGATCACTCCGGGCCTCACAGAGTCACCATCAGTGAGAGGTCACGGTCGACGGCCGCGCGCCAGCGCGCCATCGCATCGGCCGCACGGTCAGCCGACCACCGCGGCTCGAAGGTCTTGGCTGGTGCTGCCGAGGGAATCGCGTCAGCCAGGGCACACGAAGGCATCACGGACATGCGTCCGACGGCGGCTGCACCGAGCGCGGTCGCGTGGGGTGATGCATAGACCTCGACGGGGCGTTGGAGTAGATCGGCCTGCGCCTGCATCAAGACACGCGAGTGGGTCAGTCCACCATCAACCCGGAGGCAGTCGATGCTCGTGCCCATATCCGCATCGACGACATCGACGAGCGCAGCGACCTGCGCCGCGATCCCCTCGACCACGGCGCGCACGATGCCGCCGCGGCTGGTCGCCAGGCTCAGGCCAGCGAAGGGCCGGCACGAAAAGCACACCCTCGCTGTCGGGAGCACATGCCGAGTCAAGGTCCCGCGAGCTCGACAGCAATCCCAGCTGAACCAGCCACCGCAGCGCCGAGGCAACGGTGAATACCTGCGCATCCACGCAGTACGAGGTGCCTTCCCGCGTGCGCCATGCCACCGAGGTGGTGAGCCCGTTCGACGACCGCACGGACTGGGCACCCGAGTTAGCGAGCAGGAAGGCACCCGTGCCGAACGTGCACTTCGCACTGCCGGGCTTGAGGCACCCCTCCGCAAGAAGTGCCGCCTGCTGGTCGACGATCAGTCCACCCACCGGAAGCTCGCCTCCGAAAGCCGTCGTCACGCCGACGACCTCGTCGCAGTCCACCAGCCGGGGCAGCGGCTCGCCCGCGAGACCGAACATGCCGAGAAGCCGTGGATCCCACTCCACGGAGTCGAGGTCCATGACGAGTGAACGGCTGGCCGTCGTCACGTCCGTGACGAACTCCCCCGTCAGCCGATGCACCAGCCACGAGTCGCTCGTGGTCACGACGCCCTCTGTGGTGACGTGACGCCGCAGCCAGGCCATCTTGGGAGCGGAGAAATACGGGTCGAGGACGAGCCCGGTTCGGGCGGTCAGTTCGTCGGCGTGCTCGCGCATCTCCGCGCACACCGACTCCGACCGGCTGTCCTGCCAGACGATCGCCGGGCTGAGGGGTTGTCCAGTCGCGGGGTCCCAGGCGAGGACGGTCTCGCCCTGATTGGCCAGCGCCACACAGTCAGCCACCGCACCGCACGCTTCCAGCGCCCGCCGACCTGCGTCGAGAACCGAGGCCAGGAGCGCCTCGGGATCCTGCTCGACGCCTCCGTCGGGAAGGTAGACCGGGTGCACCGGCGCCTCGGCAAGCGCGAGGACCTGGCCCGTGCCATCAACCACGATCGCCTTGGTACCGGAGGTGCCCTGGTCGATGGCGAGGACGATCACCCGACCGAATCTAGTGCCGCGACACCGTGCCGGCACTCAGATCGGCGGCGTCTCCATGGGCACCGTTCGTGACCCGGAGCGAATCACCAGCACGATTCCAGCGAACATCAGTGCCACCGCAGGGATGATCCCCACGGGCGGCAGCTGGTTCAGAGCGATGGCCGCGATGATCGTTGCTCCGGGCATCTCGAGCAGAATCGCGAGCGACACGATGGTGGCCGAAGTCGTCGACAGTACCTTGTTGATGAGCGTGTGCCCGAGAAGCTGCGCACCGACGGTGAGTGCGAGGATCAGTCCCCACGCCTGCAGCGAGTATCCGGACAGTGGCTGGCGCCCGATCAGGCACAGCGCCAGCAGGAAGACCGCCGACGAGGCATACAAGCCCGTTGTGAACGTCGCCGTCGAGACAGTCTGACGCGCACTCTCGCCCACCGTCACATAGGCCGCCGCGAGCATGCCGCCGATCAGTGCGAGCACGTCGCCGATCAGGTGGCGAGGGTCGACGGACACATCGATGCCCGTCAGGATCAATACGCCGACCAGCGAGATGGCGATGCCGATCCACGCCGCGCGCGGGATATGAGCACCGCGCTGACGAGCGATCAGGGCCGCCCACACGGGCTGCGTGGCGACCAGTGCCGTAGACGAAGCGACCGTCGTGAAGCGCAGGGAGGGGATCCACGTTGCGAAGTGCGCACCCAGCAGCAGGCCAGCCGACAGGACGAGCCACCACTCCCGCCGAGTCATGCGCCGCACTTCGGCGCGACGCCGGAACAGGACCCAAGGGGCCGTTGCAGCCGATCCCAGGAAACAGCGCCAGAAGGCGATCGCAAGGGCAGGCGCCACGGTGGCGGCGATGATCGGCCCCGATGACGAGATGAACAGGACCGCGACACCCAACCAGGCCAAGTCGGCGACCGGCGGCCGGGTCAGGGCGGCGGGTCGGGACGCGGAATCCGTGGGCGATGCCATCGTCCGCTCCTTCCCCCTGTCGGCGGTAGCCTTTCGACGTGACTTCCGGCGCCGCGACTCGCGTTTTCCTCGCTCGCCTGGCTGGCATCGGTGTCTTCGACCCCAATGGCGACCAGGTGGGCAAGGTACGCGATGGCATCGTCGTCCTCCGCATCGGTGCCAACCCGCCCCGCCTGACCGGCCTCGTCGTCGAGGTCCAGCCGCGGCGGCGGATCTTCGTTCCGATGACCAAGGTGACCGCCATCGACGCCGGCCAGGTGATCGTGACGGGAGCCGTCAACCTGCGCCGCTTCGAGCAGCGAGCCAACGAGACCCTCGTCACCGCCGAGCTGCTCGACCGCACGGTTGACCTCCGCGAGACCGGCGAGCAGGTGTCGATCCTCGACGTCGCGGTCGACAAGTCGCAGAGCCGCGACTGGTTCGTCAGCCAGCTGTTCGTCCGCAAGCCGGGAGGGGGACTGCGCCGACGCGGAGCCACGCTCGTCGTCGACTGGGAGGACGTCGCCGGACTGTCGCTTCCCCTCGCCGACCAGCCCGCTGAGCAGCTCCTGGCCCGACTCGACACGATGCGGGCCGCCGACGTTGCGCACGTGCTGCAGGAACTCCCCGCCAAGCGGCGGCTCGAGGTTGCGCGCGGGCTCGAGGACGAACGCCTCGCCGATGTCATCGAGGAACTGCCCGACGACGAGCGCGTCGAGATCATGCAGGCCCTCGAAGCCGAGGCTCGAGCGCATGGAGCCCGACGATGCCGAGGACATCCGACGTCTGCTCTCGTACGACGACTTCTCCGCCGGCGGCATGATGACAACGGAACCCATCGTGCTGCCCCCGGATGCCACGGTCGCGGATGCGCTGGCTCGAATCCGCAACCCCGAGCTGTCACCGGCCCTCGCATCGCAGGTGTACGTCACACGGTCGCCAACGGAGACCCCCACCGGTCGCTATCTCGGTGCCTGCCACTTCCAGCAACTGCTGCGCGAACCCCCCGGCACGCTCGTGTCGTCCCTCGTCGACACGAACCTGATGCCCATCGGGCCCGAGGCGCCCCTTGACGTCATCACCCGCTACTTCGCGACCTACAACCTCGTCGCACTGCCCGTCGTCGACGAGAACGGCCACCTGCTGGGTGCCGTGACGATCGATGACGTCATCGACCACATGCTCCCCGAGGACTGGCGCGACAACGACGACGACTCGGCCGGGGGTGCGTGACGATGGCCACTGACCGCACGCGCCGCAGCAACCGCATGGATCAGCCGATGGACCGCAGCCGCTCGCTGCGACCAACGGTCGACACCGAGCGCTTCGGTCGCATCTCGGAGAGCGTTGCCCGACACATCGGGTCGTGGGCGTTCATCATGTGGATGACGATGGCCATCATCCTCTGGGTGGCCCTGAACCTCCTCATGACCGATGGGGCGCCAGATCCGTTCCCGTTCATCTTCCTGACACTGCTGCTCTCCCTGCAGGCGTCGTATGCCGCTCCCCTCATCCTTCTCGCGCAGAACCGCCAGGCCGATCGCGACCGCGTGCAGTTCCAGGAGGACCGGCTGCGGACGGAGCGACTCCTCGCAGACTCCGACTATCTGGCCCGTGAGATCGCCGCGCTGCGCATCGCCCTCGGCGATGTCGCCACCCGCGACTACGTCCGTGGTGAGCCAATAGCATCGGCACATGCCCGCCCCCTCGATCGACGCCATCCAGGCCGCCCTCGCCACCGTGAACGACCCGGAGATCAATCGTCCGGTCACCGAACTCGGCATGGTGAAGTCCGTCGCCGCCGCAGACGACGGTTCCGTCGGCATCGCCATCTACCTGACCGTGTCGGGCTGCCCCATGCGCGGCGCGATCACCGACCGTGTGACTGAGGCCGTCTCCGCTGTGCCCGGGGTCACCAGCGTCACTGTCGAACTCGACGTCATGAGCGACGAGCAGCGCACGGAACTGCGCACGATGCTGCGTGGACACGGAGAACGCGAGATCCCGTTCGCGCAGCCCGGCTCACTCACCAAGGTGTACGCCATTGCATCCGGCAAGGGCGGGGTGGGCAAGTCGTCGGTGACGGCGAACCTTGCTGTGGCGATGGCGCGCATGGGGCTCACGGTGGGCCTGGTCGACGCCGATGTCTACGGCCACTCCATCCCACGCATGCTCGGTGCGATGGAACCCCCGACCATGGTCGAGGGCATGATCATGCCGCCGCAGGCCTACGGCGTCCGCGTCATCTCGATGCTGCCGTTCAAGCCGGGCGGCGTCTCACAACCCGTCGCGTTCCGCGGCCCGATGCTGCATCGCGCCCTGCAGCAGTTCCTTGCTGATGTCTGGTGGGGAGACCTCGACGTACTGCTGCTCGACCTGCCGCCGGGCACCGGCGACGTCGCGATCTCGACAGCACAGCTGCTTCCCAATGCGGAGATCGTCGTCGTCACGACACCGCAGCCGGCCGCTGCCGACGTCGCCGTTCGCGCCGGGACCCTCGCTGAGCAGACCCATCAGAAGGTCGTGGGGGTCGTGGAGAACATGAGCTCGTTCCCCTGCCCGCACTGCGGCGAGCCGATGGACCTGTTCGGGATGGGCGGCGGGGCCATCGTCGCCGAAACGCTCACGCGCCAGCTCGGCACTGACGTCCCCCTGCTGGGTCAGATTCCCTTCGATGTCGCCCTCCGCGAGGGTGGTGACAACGGCCAGCCACTGGTGCTCAGCACGCCCGACGCACCGGCATCCCTGGTTCTCACGCAGATCGCTGAGCGCCTCGGGAAGAAGCCCCGGGGGCTGGCAGGCATGTCACTGGGGATTACCCCGGCCCGCCGAGCCTGAACGACGGCAGCCGGGGCTCACCTATGTCGCGTCGGGGTCGAAGGCCGGGCGCGTTGCCGGCGGTGTTGCGGGACTCGACGCAGCGGGGGGTGCCGGATCATCGTTCAACAGGTTCGCGGCGAGGCGTCGAGGATGGAACTCCTGCAGGGACTTCACCGAGTCGAGCGTCTCACTGAGGTCGAGCCCCGCAGAGTCGGCCAGGTCCTGACGCGCCCCCGAAGCCATCACCTTGATCTGCTTCAGCCACTTGGCTGCGTCAGCCGCCGCGCGCGGCAGACGTTCCGGGCCGAATACCAGCAGGCCGATGACAGCGACGATCAGGATCTCCCCGATGCCGATGTCGAACATGAATACCGCCTGTTGGTCGAAGTGGACTAGTTGCTGTCGTCACCAAGGACGAGATCGACGGAACGGTCCTGACCGTCCCGGCTGAAGCCGATCTTGATGGTCTCACCCGGAGCGTAGCTGCGGATCGAGACAACAAGTTCCGTCGCGTCGTCGATACTGCGGTCGTTCACGCTGATGATCACGTCGCCAATGCGCAGCCCGGCATCATCGGCGCCACTTCCGGAGGTCACTGTCTCGACGCGAGCACCACCGTCGGCGTAGGCCATGTCGAGCTGAACTCCCATGAGCGGCGTGCGCGACTTGCCCGTGGCAATCAGCTCGTCGGCGATGCGCTTGGCTGAATTGCTCGGAATGGAGAAGCCAAGGCCGATGTTCCCCGGCTCGCCGCCCGCCGCGAGGCTCGCGATGGCCGAGTTGACCCCGATGACGGCCCCCGCGCCGTTCAGCAGCGGGCCACCGGAGTTGCCCGGGTTGATGGCGGCATCGGTCTGAATCGCGTTGATGTAGGCGACGTCTGCCTCCCCCGCCGTGACAGGTCGATCGACGGCGCTGATGATGCCCGACGTCACCGTGCCGTCGAGGCCGAGCGGCGCACCAATGGCAATGGCGATGTCTCCGACACGAACCGCAGCCGAATCGCCCAGAACAACAGTCGGCAGGCCGCGACGGTCGACCTTCACGACGGCGAGGTCGTACGAGGCATTGGTGCCGACGACCTCTCCCACGGCCTGAGTTCCGTCATTGAAGACAACGGTGAGGGTGCCGCCGTCGGCAACCAGATCGACGACGTGATTGTTGGTCAGCAGGTAGCCGTTGGGTCGGATGACGAAGCCCGAGCCGCTCCCCGATTGCGACGCACCATCGGCGACGATCGACACGACTGCCGGGAGCGTGGAGGCGGCGATGTCGGCGATCGAACCTTCGACGAGCGGAACGGTCGAGCCCGTTCCGCTCTGCACCACCGGCACCTGCACTGTGGGCACCGCTGCGGATTCGTCGGCCCCATCGACCGTGCGCCCGACGACGTAGCCCGCCAGTCCGGCGAAGGAACCGACGATTGCCGCGACGAGAGCGGCGATCAGGACGGTGCCGAGCACCCCGGGACCACGGCGACGGTGGTCGACCGGGGGCGTGACCACGGGAGTGGGACCTGCCGGTGGCGGCACAGCCACGGCCGGCATGGGTGCCGGCACGGGCGGGCCGGCAAACGGGGACCCCGGGAACGGAGGCTGCGGGTCGGACATGCGGGCCTCCGGATCGTGGGGAAGCCGGGCCGGCTGACCCGCTCCTGCATACGGTAGTTCAGGCTAGGCTGCCGGTGAACGCCGCCGGTCCTGCGCCGGTCGCCGCCTACCCGGAGGTGCATCATCGCCAGCCACCCGATTGACCCCGACATCCCCACCCGGCTGTCCTGGGCATACGTCGACGGTTGGGAGGAGGACTCCGAGATCGTCCGAGAGGCGCGTAACCGGGCCGCCGATCTCGGTGCCCCCGCCGTCAGCCGTCCGGCCGCCGCCCTCATGCGCCTGCTCGCCGCCTCGGTGAGCGCCCAGGCCGTCGTCGAGGTCGGCACGGGCGCCGGTGTCTCCGGCGCTGCCCTGCTCTCTGGGATGACGTCCGCCGGCGTGCTCACCAGCATCGATGTCGAGGCCGAGCACCAGCGCGTGGCCCGCGACACGTTCACCGCCCTCGGCTACGACCACACCCGCACCCGGCTCATCGCGGGACGCGCCCTCGACGTCCTGCCCCGACTGTCCGATGCGGCCTACGACATCGTGTTCGTCGACGGTGACAAGACGGAGTATCCGGCGATCCTCACGCAGGCCAAGCGACTGCTGCGCGTCGGCGGCCTGGTGATCTTCGACAACGTCCTATGGAGCGGCCGGGTGGCAGATCCCGCCGAGCGCGATCCCGAGACGGTGGCCCTGCGCGACACGGCAGCGGCCGTTCGCGATGACGATGACTGGATGCCCGTCCTGCTCACGATCGGTGACGGACTCCTCGTCGCCTCATTGCGGGGACGCAGCTAGCCGGGAGCCGGCCCACGCCAGACAGCACAGAAGGCCCCGGACCGTGGTCCGGGGCCTTCCGATGTTCGTGGGTCAGGCGAAGAGCGCCAGGAGTTTCGCGCCCAGGTCCTTGGCCTCGTCAGCGTTGAGTTCGACGACAAGTCGACCGCCCCCCTCCAGGGGGACGCGCATGACGTAGCCACGCCCCTCTTTGGTCACCTCGAGCGGGCCATCGCCCGTCCGCGGCTTCATCGCGGCCATGTGGATCCCCTTCCGTCCATGCACTTGTCCGAGCGGTTTGATGCATCGCCGCCCGACGCGGGCGCTGGCCTATTATCCCGAACCCACCGGACCGGACGCCCAGCGGGTCCCCGAGGTCAGCTCGGCAGCACTCCCTGCTCGACAAGGCGGCCGAAAGCCTCGAGGGATCGACGGACACCGAGCAGGAACGCCGGCCGGGCCAGCGGCCAGCCTGCGCGACCCAGGGCCCCCAACGGCAGATCAAGCTCCTCGCTCCACACGAATCGGCTGCGGCCACCTGGCAGGGCGACGACCTCCATGATCCCGGTCCCCTTAACGACGCTGCCGGTGTGCGTGACATCCACGCGATAGGGCGGGTCCCAGCGCGTGATGATCATCGTGTCCCAGAAGCCAGCGGGACCCGCACCGGTCCATGCCGCCAACTCCGAGCCGACGCTGGCGCCGTCTCCGACGCGCACCTCGACACGGGTGCCCAGCATCCATCGCCCCTGCTCACCCCACTGGCTGAACGCGGCGAAGACCCGCTCAACGGGAGCATCAATGACAACGTCGAGTGCGACGTGCGCCGGTGGTCGAGCAGATGAGTCAGCGCGCGTCATCGTGCCGACGCTGGTCCAGTTCCGCCGACATGGTGTCGATCGCGTCCTGCATGGTTGCCAACTGCGCGTCTACCTCGTCCATCCGGTAGCCGCGGGCGACGACGTCAAAGGCCGGTTCCCCGTCGAGGGTGTCGGGCTTGAGATCCGGCTCGGATGACGGCAGTTCGCCGAGGAGCCCGAGCAACGCAAGGAAGCCCGCCCCCAGCACGAGGATGGCGACGATCACGAAGAGCCAGGTCATAGCAACATTCCATCACGGATCAGCACCGTCGGCATTCGTGGCATGCGGCGTGGCCGGTGAATGTACCGATCCTGTCCCTTACCTGACCCGAATCCCCGCGGAACCGCCTCCCAATGTGAAAGACGCAGGCTGCAC
>JAPLBU010000172.1:9052-11746 GCA_026392575.1 Actinomycetota bacterium
CCGAACGAAGGAGACCACATGTCCCGCACGCGAACCATCACCCTCACGGTCGGCTCGCTGGCCGCCGGCGCGGTCCTCGCGACCGGTATCACCGGCCTGGCCATGGCCGCCGACAGCACTCCCAGTCCCACCGGAACCAGTTCTGCCGCAGCGGCAGTTCCCGGCACCCCGGGCGGCCCCCACGCCGGCCGCCAGCACCTGCCCGGCATGCGCGGTGGGCCCGGCGGCCAGGCCCTGCACGGCGAGCTCGTCGTGAAGGCCGCCGACGGCACCATCTCGACGGTGCGCACCATCAACGGCACCGTCACTGCCGTGAGCAGCTCGTCCATCACCGTCAAAGCGGATGACGGCTACTCGTCGACATTCAGCGTCACCGCGACGACTGAGGTGCGCGTGGGAGCCCCTGACGTCACCCAGGGCCGCCCCGATCCGAGCGCGGTCTCAACGGATGCCATCACCGATGTCACGGTTGGTGATGTCGCGCATGTCGATGGGACGGTCACCGGCTCGACGGCCACCGCAACGGAGGTTCATGCGATGACGCCCGTTGAAGCGGCTGCGATGGAGCAGCAGCGTCAGCAGCGCAACGCCGGCTAGTTCGGTGACGGGGTCGTGGTCCAGCCGCGAGCGATCTCATCGAGAGCACCGTCGATGTCCTTCGCCCAGTGCACATGGTCCACGGCCCCGCTTCGCACGAAGCCCCGCTCAACCCAGTGGTCGAGCAGTGCATGCAGGTGGTCGTAGTCGCCCCACGGATCAAGGACGACAACCGGCTTGTGGTGCATGTTCAGGGAGCGCGAGGTCCAGACCTCGACGAGTTCCTCCAGCGTGCCGATACCGCCCGGGAGGGCGAGGAAGGCGTCGGAACGCTCATCCATGATGCCCTTGCGCTGACGCATGTCGCGGGTGACGATGAACTCGTCGGAATCGTGGTCGGCGACCTCCATTGCCACGAGGGCGTCGGGGATCACGCCGATGGTGTGACCGCCACCGGCCCGGACCGCGCGGCCCACCTCACCCATCATCGAGATGGACCCTGCCCCGGACACCAGGCCCCAGCCGCGGGCCGCGATGGCGGCGCCGGCCGACCGGGCCAGCTCCAGGTAGCGCGGGTCGATCGTCAGGCTCGACGAGCAGAAGACGCAGACGGCGGGCATGCCCGAACCCTAGGCCAGGGCGGATTTGCACTTCGACCCGTTTAGTTGTAGGTTCAACCATATAAGTGACACATCAACTACTTATCCCGAGCCCGTAGGAGCAGCCATGACCACGCCCACGACCAACCTGACCCTGGCCAACGCCACCGGCACCTGGGTCATCGACGCCAGCCACACCAGCCTCGCCTTCAGCGCTCGCCACGCGATGGTCGCCAAGGTCCGCGGCAGCTTCGGTGACTACTCCGGCTCGTTCACGATCGACGGTGACAACCTCGCCGCCTCGTCGGCGGAGCTCACCATCCAGACCGCCAGCATCGACACCAAGTCCCCCGACCGCGACGGTCACCTCAAGTCCGCTGACTTCCTGGACGTCGAGAACTTCCCGACGATCACCTTCGTCTCCACCGCCGTCAAGGCGAACGGCAACGACGTCGTCGTGACCGGCGACCTGACCATCCACGGCGTCACCACGTCGGTCGACGTTGCCTACGAGTTCGTCGGCATCAGCCAGGACCCGTGGGGCAACACCAAGATCGGCTTCGAGGGCAGCACGAAGATCAGCCGCAAGGAGTTCGGCCTGACCTGGAACGCCGCACTCGAGACCGGCGGCGTGCTCGTCGGTGACGAGATCAAGCTGAACCTGGACGTCGAGGCCAACAAGCAGGCCTGACCCCCGAACACGAAGCCCCCCGGAGCCACAAGCACCCGGGGGGCTTCGTCGATCTTGAGGTTGGTGGCGTTTCACGGCCCTGGAAACGCCACCAACCTCAAGATCGTGGTGAAAGCCAGGCGCGCATCCGTTCCTCGCATGACTCGATCTGCGCCAGCGGCACATGCTCGTCGCGCGTGTGTGCGAGCGCAGGATCACCGGGTCCGAAGTTGAGCGCTGGTACGCCGAGCGCCGAGAAGCGCGCCACATCGGTCCATCCGAACTTAGGGCGCGGTGTCTCGCCGATCGCCCGAACGAAATCGGCGGCCGCAGATCGGTCGAGCCCGGGCATCGCCGCCGGAGCCGCGTCCACCACAGCGACGTCAAAGCCCGTGAACACGTCGCGCATATGTGCGATCGCATCATCGAGGCTGCGGTCAGGGGCGAACCGGAAATTGATGGTCACCGTGCAGGCATCCGGGATGACATTGCCCGCCACCCCGCCGCTGATCCCAACGGCATTGAGGCCTTCGCGGTACTCGAGACCATCGACCACAGGTCGCCGCGGCTCGTAATCGCGGAGCCGGTCGAGGATCTCGCCCGCGGAGTGGATGGCATTGGAGCCCAGCCAGGAGCGCGCACTGTGCGCACGACTGCCGCTCGCGGTGACATCGACCCTCAACGTGCCCTGGCACCCCGCCTCGATGCCGGCGTCAGATGGCTCCATGAGGATCGCCAGGTCGGCCTCGAGGAGTTCCGGATGGTGGTCGGCAAGTTGCTGCAGCCCGTTTAGGCTGGCTTCCACCTCCTCGCACTCGTAGAACACGTACGTGACGTCGCGCACGGGGGCCGCGACCGTCGCTGCGAGCGAAAGGGCGACGGCGACGC
>JAPLBU010000448.1 GCA_026392575.1 Actinomycetota bacterium
CCCGGCACCGGCGTGAAGCTTGCTCGTCGCATGGAGTCCGGCATGGTGGCCGTCAATCGTGGCCTGGCATCTGACCCCGCCGCACCGTTCGGCGGCATGAAGGAGTCCGGGCTGGGTCGCGAAGGCGGCTTCGCCGGCATCCACGAGTTCCTAGAGACGCAGTACTTCGCCGTCGACCTGTAGGCCGCTGGGCGCTACTTCGCGCGTGGGGGCCACAATCTGCGGGTGAGCCCGTTCGAGTCGCTGGCCAGGACCGTCGTCCGCTATCGCTGGACGGTCCTGATCGGCTACCTCGTGTCCCTGGCGGTGTTCGGGCTTATCGGCGCCGGAGTGTTCGGCGCCTTGGGCAGCCGCGGCTTCGATGATCCGGGCAGCGAGTCGACGAGGGCCGCGGACATCCTCGTGAACACTTTCGGCTCCGATGCTCCCACTGCCGTCCTTGCCATCGAGTCGAGCGTGGATATCGCGAGTCCCGCAACGACGGCGAGTGCGAGTGCACTGGCGAACGCGGTGGCCAAGGTCGACGGTGTGCGACAAGTTGTGTCCTACTGGACGTCGGGACAACCTGCACAACTGAAGAGCACGGACGGCCGGACGGGACAGGTCCTGGTCTTCACCGACAAGGGGGCGGACGCGCAGGCCCTGACGCAGACACTCATCGATCAGTTCAGCGGCGAGCAGGGCGACCTCACGGTCTACGTGTACGGCTGGAATGTCGTGGGCGATGCCATCACCACGACGATCACGGGTGACCTGGCAAAGGCAGAGGGCATTGCCATCCCCATCACCGTGGTGATCCTGATGTTCGTGTTCGGCTCCGTCGTTGCCGCAGGGTTGCCGTTCATGGTCGCTGGGGCGTCGATACTCGGCAGCTTCACGGTCCTGTTCCTCCTGACGAAGGTGACCGACGTCTCGGTCTTCGCCCTCAATCTCGCCACCGGGCTGGGACTGGCCCTCGGGATTGACTACGCGCTGCTCATGATCAGTCGATTCCGCGAGGAACTCAAGACGGGGGCGACAAGCGACGATGCCGTCGTCACGACGATGCGCACGGCAGGCAAGACCGTGCTGGTCTCGGGAATCACCGTGGCAATCACACTGGCCTCGCTCATGGTGTTCCCGCAGTACTTCCTGAAGTCGTTCGCCTATGCCGGTGTCTCCGTCAGCCTGTTCGCCGTCCTCGGCGCACTCACCGCGCTCCCCGCAATGCTGGCGATCCTCGGTCCCAACGTGAACCGGCTCAAGGTGCGCAGGGGTGACCTGGCACCCACGGACACCGGTGCCTGGTCATCGATCGCGCGCTTCGTCATGCGCCGCCCGTGGCCGGTGATGATCGGTGCGATCGCGCTGCTCCTCGTCATGGCGTATCCCGCGCTGCAGGTGGCATTCGGCCAGGTTGATGACCGCGCGCTGCCGCCGAGCAACCCCGCCGCCGTCGCCGGAGAGGTCCTCCGCGACCGGTTCCCCGGCCAGGAGTCCGCTCCGTATGGTGTCGTCCTCATCAACCCAACCGGTGATGCCACAGCCATCGACGCGTACGGCAAGCAGCTTTCGATGATCCCGGATGTCGTCCGCGTCACCACCCCGACCTCGATCATCGTCGGTGGCGCTGTGGTGGCACCCAACGTCTCGCAGGAGACATGGACCACAGATGGCATGACACGGGTCACGGTGGTTGGGAACGCTCCACCGTTCTATACTCGGGCCGTGGCGGTCGTGGATGCGCTGCGTGCCGCGCGCCGCTGAGGTGATCGTCGGTGGTCAGGGGGCGGCCTACGCCGACTCCAACTCGGGGATCCTCGGAAGGGTGTGGATCGTCGCCCTGTGGATTGCGATCACGACGCTCATTGTGCTGTTCCTCTTCACCGGCAGTGTCCTGCTGCCTGTCAAGGCGCTCATTCTCAACGTGCTGAGCCTCGCCGCGACTCTGGGCGCGCTGGTCTGGGTATTCCAGGGCGGGCACCTGACGTGGCTGGTCGGCGACTACACGAACACGAACACCGTCGACATCTCCAGCATCGCTCTGATCGCCGTCGTGGCTTTCGCGCTGTCCATGGACTACGAACTGTTCATGCTCTCGCGGATCAAGGAGGAGCACGATGCCGGTCGAAGCACCGCGGATGCCGTCGCTTTCGGCCTTCAGCGCACGGGACGGATCGTCACGGCGGCCGCACTGCTGATCGCCATCGTGTTCGCATCGTTCCTGTCGAGCGGCGTGACGAACATCAAGCAGCTCGGCTTCGGTGTGACGGTAGCGATCGTCCTCGATGCCACAGTCGTCCGCGCCATCCTCGTGCCGGCATTCATGCGCATCGCTGGCAAGGCGAATTGGTGGGCTCCGCCGCCGCTGCGTCGGCTGCATGATCGCATCGGCCTGCGCGACGGCTGATCCGCCCGTCGCTCAACACGTGAGGGGAGGTCCCATCCGCCTGACCAGCGGAACGCCGCCAAGGAGGTCGACAGCACCTCGGGTGGACACGCTACGGCTCGGCGTACAGCACGCCGTTCTCGGTGATGTCTGCCCGCTCGACGCGCGTCCATGTCAGCATCGCCGCGACCAGGGCCAGCGCAGTTGCGCCCGCAACGGCCCACACGACCGTGGTGTGGAGGATCAGGAGCGCGAACACAAGGCAGTACGTCAGGTAGATGGGCAGGCTCTTGACCATGCCGCCCATCACGGAGTTTGCGTTGCGCACCCCGGAGCGATGGGCGATGAACAGAGCGATGGTGGTGCTCATGGTCGGGAACGCGCCGATGGCACCCGCGAGGCCGGGTCCGGAGTACTGGTTGGCCACGGTGATGAACGCGACGACGAGGGCCGCCGAGCCCAGGGACAGCACCCGCTGCATGCGCGTGGGGGCCTCACCGGTGCGGATGGCGCGCGGCTGGCGGGCCATGTAGAGCCCACCCAGGAAGATGGCCAGCACGCCGATGACGATGCGGGCCACCTCGGGGACCGGAATGACGGATACCGACGCAGCCACGTAGACGAGAGTCGCCAGCAGGAACCCGCGCACGGCCCCCAACCGCGTTGTCAGACACACGAAGGCGATGGCGTAGGCGGCCATCGGAGCCACGTGTCCCGCGGCGCTCAGTGCGATGAGTGAGGCGTCGGTGTGGTTCTGCGTCACGGCGATGGTGGCTGAGGCGACGCCGAACGCGATGGGCAGTGCGGCGACCCAGCCAGCCGCGGCGGCGCCAATACGTGCTTCCATCCGCTGAGCCAGGAGCATCGTCAGCACGGCGATGGGGACGCCGATGAACTCCACGGGCCACATGATGTCCTACGCCTTCGACAGCCCTGGGACCCGTTCCCACTTGTCCGACGTTTCCCCCCACCTGCAGCCCTAGTGGACGAGTGGGTTGGGGGTGGGATCAGACGCGGCGGAAGATCAGGGCCCGCTTGACCTCTTGGATCGCCTTGGTGACCTCGATGCCGCGTGGGCAGGCATCGGTGCAGTTGAAGGTCGTGCGGCAGCGCCACACGCCTTCCTTGGCATTGAGGATCTCCAGTCGCTGCTCGGAACCCGCATCGCGACTATCGAAGATGAACCGGTTCGCGGCCACGATCGCGGCCGGGCCGAAGTACTGGTCGTCGGTCCAGTAGACCGGGCACGACGTCGTGCAGCAGGCGCACAGGATGCACTTGGTGGTGTCGTCGAACCGGGCCCGCTCCTCTGCTGACTGCAGCCGATCCTTGCTGGGCTCATGACCCGCAGGGATCAGGAACGGCAGGACCGAGCGGTACGCGGCAAAGAATGGATCCATGTCGACGACAAGGTCCTTCTCCAGGGGGAGGCCCTTGATCGCCTCGACCGTGATCGGCTTGCTGATGTCGAGGTCCTTGACGAGGCTCTTGCAAGCCAATCGGTTGCGACCGTTGATGCGCATGGCATCCGAGCCGCAGATACCGTGGCCGCACGAGCGGCGGAAGGTCAGCGTGCCGTCGATCTCGCCCTTGATCTTCCTCGTCGAGCTCGGGCTGGAAGCGTCGGATGCGGAAGGTGACGTCCGACGTCACCGGCGCGGCGAAGGCGGGGGCCTCGACTGTTGCAGTCATCAGTACTTACGCTCCATTGGCTGGTATCGGGTAATGACGACGGGCTTGTAGTCGAGTTCGACGTACTCGCGGCCACCCTCATCCGTGCGACGGTAGGCCATCGTGTGGCGCATGAAGTTGACGTCGTCGCGCGTCGGGTAGTCCTCGCGGGCGTGGCCGCCGCGCGACTCCTTGCGCTCCAGGGCGCCGATGACGACCAACTCGGCCAGGTCGAGCAGGAAGCCGAGCTCGATGGCCTCGAGGAGATCGGTGTTGTAGCGAACACCCTTGTCCTGGATGGACACGTTCTTGTAGCGCCGCTTGAGCTCCTGGACGTCGTCGAGGGCCTGCTTCAGAGTGGCCTCCGTGCGGTAGACCTGCGCGTTCATGTCCATCGTCTCCTGCATCTCGCGACGCAGGACGGCAACGCGCTCGCTGCCGGTGCTCGACCGGAGCTGCTCGACAAGGGTGATCGTGTAGCCCTGTGAGTCCTCAGGCAGTTCGACGTGGTTGACCGTGTTGGCGTACTCGGCAGCCGCGATGCCAGCGCGACGGCCGAACACGTTGATGTCGAGCAGGGAGTTCGTGCCGAGTCGATTCGATCCGTGGACCGAGACGCAGGCGCACTCGCCAGCGGCGTAGAGGCCTGGGATCACGTGCTCGTTGTCGCGCAGGACCTGCGTCTGGACGTTGGTGGGGATGCCGCCCATCGCGTAGTGGGCGGTCGGGAAGACGGGGACCAACTCCGTCACGGGGTCGACGCCGAGGTAGGTGCGGGAGAACTCGGTGATGTCGGGCAGCTTGGCCTCGATCTGCTCCTTGGGCAGGTGTGTGAGGTCGAGGTAGACGTAGTCCTTGTTGGGACCGGCGCCGCGGCCCTCGCGAACCTCGAGGACCATCGACCGCGAAACCATGTCGCGGGGGGCGAGGTCCTTGATGGTGGGGGCGTACCGCTCCATGAAGCGCTCGCCCGACGCGTTGCGCAGGATGCCGCCCTCGCCGCGGGCGCCCTCGGTGAGCAGCACCCCGAGTCCGGCCAGGCCGGTGGGATGGAACTGGTAGAACTCCATGTCCTCGAGCGGGATGCCCTTGCGGTAGACGATCCCCATGCCGTCACCCGTGAGGGTGTGTGCGTTGGAGGTGGTCTTCCAGACCTTGCCGAAGCCACCCGTCGCGAAGATCACCGACTTGGCGCGGAACAGGTGGATCTCGCCGGTCGCGAGTTCGTAGGCAACGACACCGGACGTGACCTGCTCGCCGTCGACGTCGGTCATCAGCAGGTCGAGGACGTAGAACTCGTTGTAGAACTCGACGTCCTGCTTGATGCAGTTCTGGTAGAGCGTCTGGAGGATCATGTGTCCGGTGCGGTCGGCCGCGTAGCAAGCCCGGCGAACGGCAGCCTCGCCGTGGTTGCGGGTGTGACCGCCGAAGCGACGCTGGTCGATGCGGCCCTCGGGCGTGCGGTTGAAGGGCAGGCCCATCTTCTCCAGGTCGAGGACGGCGTCGATCGCCTCCTTGCACATGATCTCGGCAGCGTCCTGATCGACGAGGTAGTCGCCGCCCTTGACGGTGTCGAAGGTGTGCCACTCCCAGTTGTCTTCCTCGACATTGGCGAGGGCGGCGCACATGCCGCCCTGAGCCGCGCCCGTGTGCGAGCGGGTCGGGTAGAGCTTGGTGAGCACGGCGGTGTGGGCGCGCGTGCTGGACTCGAGTGCGGCCCGCATCCCGGCGCCGCCGGCGCCGACGATGACCACGTCGAAGGAATGGGTCTGCATGGAGTGCGTCTCCCGGTGCTTGTTAGCCGATGTTCGGGTCGAAGGTGAAGATGACGAGCGTCCCGAGCAGCACGGTGAACCCGGATGCCACGTAGAGCAGCATCTTGAGCCAGAGGCGTGTCTGGTCGCGCTCGGCGTAGTCGTTGATGATCGTGCGCATGCCATTGGTGCCGTGGATCATCGCCAGCCAGAGCATGAGCAGATCCCACGTCTGCCAGAACGGACTGCTCCAGCGGCCGGCGACGAAGGCGAAGTTGATGCGCTGCACGCCGCCGTCGAGGACGTTCATGATGAACAGGTGCCCGAGCACGAGGAAGATGAGGACGACACCCGAGATGCGCATGAAGAGCCAGGAGTACAGCTCGACGTTGCTGCGCTGCGAACTGCGCTGAGGCGTGCGGGGAGCGGGGATGCTCACCGGGCCGGGCTGGGCTGGGGCGCTCATGAGGTGCTCCCGAACATGGCCTCGAAGGTGTGCTTCAGCATGAAGAACGCACCTGGCACCATGAGGACGATCCAGACGGTGGCGATCGCCCAGGTCATCTGGCGCTGGTAGCGGGGACCCTTGGCCCAGAAGTCGATCAGGACGATCCGCAGGCCATTGAGCGCGTGGTAGAGCACTGCGCCGACGAGGCCGACCTCAAGCAGGTTGACGATCGGCGTCTTGTAGGAGGCGATGACCAGGTCGTACGACTCGGGGGACACGCGCACAAGGGCGGTGTCGAGGACGTGGACCAGGAGGAAGAAGAAGACGGAGACGCCGGTGATGCGGTGCAGGACCCAGGTCCACATGCCGTCGCCACCGCGATAGAGCGTCCCGACAGGCAGACTGACCACGGGCCCTCCTCGGGGGTAACTCCGGACGGCGAGGGTTCGCGTCCGGGTGCTGTAGCAAACAGTACCGAGGTGTGGCCGACCCGTCGCGACGGGATCAGGGCCGTCGCCCTATGTTGTGAGTCACATGAGTCAGTGCGCTTCCGGAGGATGAGATGGACCCGGTCACTCAGTCAGGACTGCCGTTCGCAACCGTGTACGGCCCCGATGCCCTCGAGGGCTGGGACCCGGCGGTGGAACTGGGGGAGCCAGGCGCCTTTCCGTACACGCGTGGCGTGTACCCGAGCATGTACACCGGACGACCGTGGACCATGCGGCAGTACGCGGGGTTCGGCACGGCCGTCGAGTCGAACGAGCGCTACAAGCAGCTCCTCGCGGCGGGGACGACGGGCCTCTCGGTGGCGTTCGACCTGCCGACCCAGATGGGCTACGACTCAGACCATCCGCTCGCGCACGGCGAGGTGGGCAAGGTCGGTGTCGCGATCGACTCGATCGACGACATGCGCATCCTGTTCGACGGCATTCCGCTGGACCGAGTCTCGACATCGATGACCATCAACGCGCCCGCAGCTGTCCTCCTCGTGCTCTATCAGCTGGTTGCCGAGGAGCAGGGCATCGCGGCGAGCGAGTTGAACGGCACGATCCAGAACGACGTGCTCAAGGAGTACATCGCCCGGGGCACCTACATCTACCCGCCGCGGCCCGCGATGCGGATCATTACCGATCTGTTTGCCTGGTCCGGCCGGGAAGTGCCCGAATGGAACACCATCTCGATTTCGGGCTATCACATCCGCGAAGCCGGCTCCACGGCCGTGCAGGAGGTCAAGGCCGCGGTCGAGTCGGGTCAGGATGTCGATGAGTTCGCGCCGCGGCTTGCCTTCTTCTTCGTATCGCGCACCACGATCCTGGAGGAGGTCGCGAAGTTCCGGGCGGCCCGTCGGATGTGGGCCCGCATCATGCGGGATCGGTTCGGTGCGAAGGACCCGAAGTCGCTCATGCTGCGCTTCCACACGCAGACCGCCGGTGTCCAGCTCACGGCGCAGCAGCCCGAGGTGAACATGGTCCGGGTCGCTGTGCAAGGCCTCGCAGCGGCACTTGGCGGCACTCAGTCACTGCACACCAACTCATTCGACGAGGCCATCGCCCTGCCGTCGGAGAAGGCGGCCCGACTGGCCCTGCGCACCCAGCAGGTCCTGGCGTACGAGACGGATGTCTGCGGCACGGTCGATCCCTTCGCCGGTTCGTACGTCGTCGAGTCCCTCACGGACGGCATTGAAGAGGCGGCGACGCGGCTCATCGCCCAGATCGACGAGATGGGCGGAGCGGTCGCGGCGATCGAGCAGGGGTTCCAGAAGTCGGAGATCGAGCGCTCTGCCTACCAGATCGCCCTCGAGATCGACAGCGGTGAGCGCACGGTGGTCGGGCTCAACAAGTTCACCATCGAGGGCAAGGAGCACTACGACCCCTTGCGAGTGAATCCGGCCATCGAGGCTGAGCAGGGCGAGCGACTGGCGCGCCTGCGGTCGGAGCGCGACAACGACGAGGTGCAGCGGCAGTTGCAGTTGATCCGCGAGACGGCGGCCGGCTCAGACAACCTGCTCTACCCGATGAAGGATGCGCTGCGAGCTCACGCGACGGTCGGCGAGGTCTCGGACGCCCTTCGCGATGTGTGGGGGCAGTACATCCCGACTGACGCCTTCTAGGGGAGCGGACTCGGCGTGACGGACGTGCGTGCCGTGTCGTGGGATGGGGAGGCACTCGTGCTCCTCGACCAGACCCTGTTGCCCGCGCGGCACGAGTACGTCACCTGCCTTGATGTCGACATGGTGGTCGATGCGATCAAGCGCCTGGTGGTGCGCGGCGCCCCGGCGCTGGGAGCCGTAGGGGCCTATGGCGTCGCCGTGGCCATGGATCAGGGGGAGCGCGAGGGCTGGGATGCGGGCCGCTTGTCGGTCGAGATCGCCCGTATCCGCAATGCCCGACCGACCGCGGTCAACCTCGCCTGGGGCGTGGATCGCGTGACCCCTCTCATCGCCGAGGGCCGTGGGACGGTCCTGCAGGAGGCGGACGTCCTCGCCGCCGAGGACGAGGCCGCCAACCGAGAACTGTCGCGGCGCGGGGCCGACTGGATCCTCGCTCGAGTGGAGCGGCGCCCCGTTCGCGTCCTCACCCACTGCAACACGGGTGCGCTGGCCACGACGGGCTGGGGCACGGCACTGGGAATCGTGCGGGAGTTGCGCAACCGTGGCGTTCTCGAGGTCGTGTTTGCCGATGAGACGCGGCCATTGCTGCAGGGCTCGCGCCTGACTGCCTGGGAATTGGAGCGCGAGGGCATCGACTACTTCGTGCAGGCCGATGGGGCGGCGGCATCGACGATCCTGCGGGGGCTGGTTGACGTCGCGATCATCGGGGCCGATCGGATCGCCCGCAACGGTGACACCGCCAACAAGATCGGCGCGGTTGGTGTGGCCCTCGCCTGCCATGACCGGGGCATCCCCTTCGTGGTGGCCGCTCCGTCGAGCACCGTGGACCTGACCACGCCGACCGGAGACAACATCCACATCGAGCTGCGTGACGGACTCGAGGTCGTCGAGTTCGCCGGGATCCGCGTGGCCCCGAAAGGTGCGCGCGGGTTCAACCCCGCCTTCGACGTCACACCCGCGCGGCTCATCGACGCGATCGTGACCGAGAACGCGGTGGTGGAGCCAGACGGCGGGTCTTCGGTGGCCGTCCTCGTGGAGGCGCCGTGAAGCCCAGCGCCGAGATCGTTCATGCCATGAGTGGCGCGCTGGGTGTCATTGCCGGAACGGGCTTCTACTCGCTCGAGAGCTTGACCGCTCCGAAGGATCGGGTGATCGATACCGCCTTCGGGTCCGTGCGAGCCGTGGCCGGTGGACTGTACGGCAGGGAGACGGTATTCATCACGCGCCATGGAACCGGACACTCGATTGCCCCGCACATGGTGAACTACCGCGCGAATATCCAGGCCCTCTGCGACGCGGGTGTCACCGAGGTGCTGGCCATCAATGTTGTGGGCGGGATCGGCTTGGACTCCGGTGAACTCGTCGTCGTGGACGACTTCCTGGACTTCACCAGGAGCCGAGCGCTCACGTTCTTCGATGGCTCGATGCCCGAGGGCGTGGTGCACACCGACATGTCCGAGCCGTACGACGCGCGGATCCGCGACGCCTGGCTTGCCGGAGCGTCAGCGCTCGACGTGCCTGTCCATCCGACCGGCATCTACGCCGCCTTCGAGGGACCGCGCTTCGAGACGAGGGCCGAGATCCGGATGGCTCGTGCGATGGGCGCGACGGTGGTGGGGATGACCGGCGTACCCGAAGTGGTGCTGGCCAAGGAGCGCGGCCTGCCCTACGCATCACTCTGTCTGGTCGCGAATCCGGCTGCCGGGCTCGGTCCGGAGATCAGCATGGAGCAGCTCACGTCCGTGGTGTCGGTCGGGGCTGCGACGGTCGGGGCCATCTTGGTTGAGGCCGCTCGGCTGCTTGCCGCTTCCCAGACCTGAGCAAGACCGCGACGCTGCCTGTGCGTACTGCTACAACTGTCCCGTGAGCAGCCCACGCCGAGTGATCCTCGACTGCGACCCCGGCCATGACGATGCCATCGCGATCATGCTGGCTGTCGCCGATCCGGCGATCGACCTGCTGGCGGTGACCACGGTGGCGGGCAACGTCACTCTGGAGAACACCACTCGCAATGCGCTGAGGGTGCTCGACATGGTTGGACGCCCCGACATCCCGGTCGCGTCCGGCCGTGACCGACCGCGCGTTCGGGACCTCTCGACCGCGGCGGTGATGCACGGCGAGAGCGGGCTGGCCGGGCCACTGCCTGTCGAGCCGAGCCGGCCGGCCCTAGACGCGCCGGCCATCGACGTCATCGAGCAGATCCTCATCGACGCGGACGAGCCGGTCACCCTGGTGGCCACCGGCCCCCTGACGAATATGGCCGATGTGGTCGAACGGCTTCGGCACCTGCACTCCCGGATCCGGGAACTCGTGATCATGGGCGGTGCGGTCGACCTCGGCAACTGGACCCCGGCGGCGGAGTTCAACATCTGGGTCGATCCGCACGCCGCCGACATCGTCTTCCGCAAGGCCCGGGTGCCGGGGCAGGGCAGCCCGGCCGATGGCATCGCCCTGACCATGATCGGGCTGGAGGTCACGCATCGGGCCTGGCTCACCGACGAGCACGCCGACCTGCTGCGGTCCACGGGCCGGACAGGGCAGTTCGTCGCCGAACTCCTCGACCACTTCGTCGGCTTCCATCAGGACCGGTTCGGCTGGGAGGGCGGGCCCATCCATGACGCCGTGACGATCGCCCACCTGATCGATCCCACGCTCGTCGCGGCCCTGCCCATGAATGTTCAGATCGAAACGGAGTCCCCACTGTGCATCGGTCGAACGGTTGCCGATCGATGGTCGGTGACGGGCCTGCCGGCGAATGCCGCGGTCGGCCTCGATATCGATCGTGACCGTTTCGTTACCCTGCTGATGGAACGGGTTTCCTCCCTGCCGTGACCGACGTCACAGGGCAATTGTGAACGCGCGGTAACGATCTTGGATCTGCTGTTACGTCGCGTGGAACTGCTCGGTAGCAGTGGTTATGGTGATCCCATGTGCGTTCGCCATGACGGCGTCCTGCAACGGAACAAGGAGACCAATTGAAGACCAATCTCAAGTTTGCCGCGGCCGTTCTGGCCGTGTCGGCTATGGCGCTGGCGGGCTGTAGCTCGAGCAGCACGTCCTCGGAGTCGAGTGCAGCTGCCCCCGCGAGCAGCGCTGCTGCCGAGGAGTCCGCGGAGCCGACCGCTGAGGCCTCGGCCGAAGGCGATCCCGCCGCCGCTGCACTCAAGGCATGCGAGGTCACCGACGTCGGTGGCGTCGACGACAAGGGCTTCAACCAGAAGGCCTACAAGGGTGTGACCGACGCAGCCGATCAGCTGGGCGTCGAGGCAGCTGTCCTCGAGTCGCAGGCTGAGACCGACTACGCCACCAACATCCAGTCGTTCGTCGACCAGGGCTGTGGCGTCATCATCACGGTCGGCTTCCTCCTCGGTGATGCCACCAAGGAAGCGGCAAACGCCAACCCCGACATCCCGTTCACGATCGTCGACTACGCGTACGCCGATGGCGACATCACGAACAACAACGTTCTCGGTCAGGTGTTCAACACCGATGAGGCCGCGTTCCTCGCGGGCTACCTCGCGGCGGGCACGACCAAGACCGGCAAGGTCGGCACCTTCGGCGGCATCAACATCCCGCCGGTGACCATCTTCATGGACGGCTTCTACTACGGCGTCCAGAAGTACAACGCCGACAACGGCACCGACGTCAAGGTGCTCGGCTGGGACCCGAAGAAGCAGAAGGGCCTGTTCACCGAGAACTTCGAGAGCCTCGATGACGGCCGTACCTTCGCGCAGAACCTGGTCGACGAGGGCGCAGACATCGTCATGCCCGTCGCCGGCCCGGTCGGCCTCGGCTCGGCGGCTCTGGCCAGCGAGCTCGGCACCGACAAGCTGATGATCATCGGCGTCGACAGCGACCAGTTCGAGTCCGACACCGCGAACGCCGGCGTCTACCTCACCTCGGTTCTGAAGAACATGGACGTCACGACGTTCAATGCGATCCAGTCCGTTGTCGACGGCACCTTCGCTGGTGGCGTCACGGTCGGCACCCTGGAGAACGGTGGCGTTGGCCTGGCCCCGCTGCACGACATGGAGGCGGCCGTTCCGGCAGACCTCGTCGCGCAACTGGAGACCATCAAGGCTGGCATCATCGACGGCTCGGTCAGCGTCAAGGGCTAGTCAGCACCACAGCACGTAGTACGTGGGAGGGACCCGGAATCGGGTCCCTCCCACTGCTTTGCCGGATAGGTTTAGGCCATCTGCCCGGAAGCCTCAGCAAGGACGTGAGATGGAACTCGAACTGCGGGGAATCACCAAGCGGTTCCCCGGTGTGCTCGCCAACGACGATGTGTCGCTCACCGCGCGAAGCGGCAAGGTGCTCGCGCTCATCGGTGAGAACGGGGCCGGTAAGAGCACCCTGATGAATGTCCTGTCCGGGCTCTACCAGCCTGATGCGGGGGAGATCCTCATCGACGGGGTCGTGCAGAAGTTCGGCGACCCCGGCGATGCCATCAAGGCCGGTATCGGCATGGTGCATCAGCACTTCATGCTGGTGCCCGTCTTCTCCGTGTGGGAGAACGTCGTCCTCGGCGTCGAGCCCGTTAAGGGCCCGGGCATCATGAACCGCAAGGAGGCCCGCAACGAGGTTCGCGACATCTCCGGGAAGTACGGGCTGGCGGTAGACCCCGACGCCATGGTCGAGGACCTGCCGGTGGGCATTCAGCAGCGGGTCGAGATCATCAAGGTCCTGCTGCGCGGGGCCAAGATCCTGGTCTTCGATGAGCCCACGGCCGTGCTCACGCCGCAGGAGGTCATCGAGTTCTTCGGCATCGTGGCTGAGCTGAAGGGCCGCGGCGCCACGATCATCTTCATCACTCACAAGCTCAAGGAGGCCCTGGCCATCGCGGACGACATCACCGTCCTTCGCGGGGGAAAGGTGGCCGGGCACGCCGATCCGAAGACCGCCACGCCCGAACTGCTTGCCTCGATGATGGTGGGCCGCGATATCGATCTGACGGTCGACAAGGCGGAGTCCACGCCAGGCGACACCGTGCTCCAACTGAGCGGTGTGCGTATGGTCGATGACTATGGCCGGGCACTGCTCGACCACATCGACCTCTCCGTCCGCGCCGGGGAGATCGTCGGAGTGGCGGGAATCCAGGGCAACGGCCAGACGGAGCTCGTCGAGGCGATCACTGGCCTCCTGCCCATCGAGGCTGGGACCGTCGAGATGCTCGGCAACGACATCAGCCGCTACTCGCCGAGGCAGCGTCACGCTGCCGGCATCGCCCATGTGCCGGAAGACCGAAACCATATGGGGATGGTTGGATCCTTCACGGTTGCCGAGAACCTCGTCCTCGACTCGTACTACGCAGCACCCTTCTCCAACCACGGACTCCTTCATCGCGATGTCATCCGCGATTCCGCTGAGCAACTCGTCGAGGCTTACGACGTGCGACCTCCGCTCATAGACAACACTGGCAATGCCCTGTCGGGGGGCAATGCGCAGAAGATGATCGTGGCCCGCGAGTTCAGCCGCGACGTGCCGCTGGTCATCTGCGCGCAGCCGACCCGCGGCATTGACGTCGGGTCGATCGAGTACATCCACGAGCAGATTGTTCGCAAGCGCGACGAGGGCAAGGCCATCCTCATCGTCTCGACCGAGTTGGATGAGATCTTCGCCCTCTCCGACCGCATCCTGGTGATGTACGACGGTCGGATCGTGGCCGAGCGCAAGGCCTCCGAGACGACATCCACCGAGATCGGCCTGTTCATGGCGGGGAAGGCAGCATGAGCATCACCTCGCCCGATGGCAAGATCACCATCGAGCCGGACGACGGACCAGGTGCGTCCTTCTTCCGCAAGCTGACCCAGGCGACCGACTGGAAGTCCGGCTTCGTCATTCCACTGCTGGCCGTCTTCACTGCGCTCGTCATCGGTGCCATCATCATCATGCTCACGGGTTCGAGCTTCTCGGAGATGATCGAGGCCTACGTCTCGCTCCTTAAGGGTTCCGTCGGGTCGCTGCGTGCCATCTCTGCGACGCTGACCGAGGCGACCCCGCTGATCCTCACCGGATTGTCGGTCGCCATCGCGTTCCGGGCGGGCCTCTTCAACATCGGTGGAGAGGGCCAGCTGCTGATTGGTGGCATGACCGCCGTGCTCATCGGCTTCTCCATCACCGGTCTGCCGTGGTTCATCCACCTGCCGCTGGCCATCGTGGCAGGGATCATCGGCGGTGCCGTGTGGGGCTTCATCCCCGGCTTCCTCAAGGCGAAGACCGGCGCCCACGAGGTCATCGTCACGATCATGCTGAACTACATCGCCTACCGACTCGTCGACTTCCTGCTCAAGACCACCCTGTTCCAGCGTGAGGGTCGCAATGACCCCATCTCGAAGAACATCATGGATTCGGCGCAGATGCCGGCCCTGCTGAAGTGGCTCGACCCGGCCATGAAGGTCAACATCGGCCTCTTCCTGGCGCTGGCCGCGGCCGGGTTCGTGTGGTGGCTGCTCTTCCGCACCAACACCGGCTTCGAGTTCCGAGCCGTGGGCGCAAACCCCAGCGCTGCTCGCTACGCGGGCATGTCGGTGACCAAGGTCTACATCCTCGTCATGATGATCGCGGGCGGCCTTGCTGGCCTTGCCGGCACGGGGCAGATCCTCGGAGTCCTGGACCGGGCCAGTCCGGGGTTCAATGCCGGACTGGGCTTCGACGGGATCGCCGTGGCCCTGCTCGCCCGATCGAACCCCATCGGCGTGGTGCTGGCTGCTCTGCTCTTCGGCGGCCTCAACGCCGGCGGCCAGTACATGCAGGCCAATGCCGACGTGGGCATCGACCTGATCTCCGTCATTCAGGCACTCATCATCATCTTCGTGGCGGCACCGGCCCTCATCAGTGCCATCTACCGGGTCAAGTCGAACGCGTCCGCGACGCAGATCAGCCAGGGGTGGGGATCGTGAGCGAGACATACGATCGGCCGCAGGTCGAGCCATACGAAGCGAGCGCCAAGCGCACGAAGTCGCTGACCAAGGGCCAGATCACGCGCGCTCGCGTTACCGGCGTGGTGATGCTGGCCATGGCGGCAGTCGTCGTGGTGATCTTCCTGCCGAATGTCAGCGGCGAGGCGACGTTCGGTCTGAGCATGCCCTACGAGTCGATCCAACTGGATCCGCTCGTTGTCCCCGTCCAGCCGGCGTTGTGGTTCCTCGCGCTTGTGCTGGGCTTCCTCGGTGGCTCGCAGTTCGTGCGCGGGTTCCAGCGGAAGGCGACCCTGATCCTGGGCGGTGCCTTCGGCGTCTTCGTTCTGGCCATGATGGTCTGGGCCGCGGCGGGCCAGGAGTTCAACCTCGAGAGCATGCTTGTCGCGACGGTCGCTCGGTGCACGCCGATCGCCCTCGGCGCCCTCAGCGGCATCCTGTGCGAGCGATCAGGTGTCGTCAACATCGGTATCGAGGGCATGCTGCTCGGCGGCGCCTTCACCGGCGTCGTCATGGGCTCGCTGCTCGGTGGCTGGGTCGGCCTGCTGGCTGCGACGCTGACGGGTGGTCTGCTCGCGCTGCTGCTGGCCGTGCTGGCGGTCAACTTCCGCGTCGACCAGATCATCATCGGTTTCGTGATCAACATCCTCGTGCTCGGGCTGACGTCGTTCCTGACATCCCAGGTCCTGGTGAAGAGGCCGGAATGGAACGACGCACCGATCTTCCCGGCGGTCCCGATACCGGGGCTCTCGAATATCCCCATCATCGGACCGATGTTCTTCAACCAGACGATCATCGTGTACGCGATGTTCGTCCTCGTCGGCACCGTGACCTACGCCCTGTTCCGCACGCG
>JAPLBU010000056.1 GCA_026392575.1 Actinomycetota bacterium
CCACAGCTCTCCGCCCGCTCCCCAGCAGTCTGGACATCGAACCCGGCAAGCCGAGCCGCGAGGGCGTCGCCGTTGCGCAGGCCGGTGTGCCCGTCGACAACCAGACCGACAAGCGCCGCCGCACCATGCCTGGCGAGCAGTCGACCCGCAGCCGCATCCCCCGGCTCGACGCAGTGCGCGAGCGCGATCAGCGCGTCGCGCTCGCTCACGATGTCCATGACGTGCCTGCCCCACGGAGGCCGAGGGCGACCGCGATGTCATCGAGCCCCGGCCGATCACGCCCGGCCAGATCGGCCACGGTCCAGGCCATCCGCAGGATGCGGTCAGGGCCACGCAGGTTCGCCGATCGACGCTCGACGGAGTGCAGCAACTCGGCGCCCTGCGCGTCCGGGCGCCACGTGCGACGCAGCTCCCCCGCCGGGATCGCCGAATTGACCTGCCAGGGCAGGCCCGCGAACCGCCGGGCGCTGCGTTGCCGCGCGAGCTGCACTCGCGCACGCACCTGCTCGGTCGGCTCAGCATCGGCGGTGACGGCGAGTTCCGCGTCACCCGGCCGAGCCAGGGCAATGCGGATGTCGACGCGATCCATCAGGGGTCCGGACAGCCGCGCCGCATACCGACGCACGACAGATGGTGGGCACGAGCACTCGACACCGCGCCCGGCACGCTGCCCGCAGGGACAGGGATTGGCGGCCATCACGAACTGGAAGCGTGCGGGCAGGCGGCCGCTCCACCCACTGCGCGACAACACGATCCAGCCGGATTCGAGCGGCTGCCGCAGGCCCTCGAGCGCGGGCCTGGCGAACTCCGGCGCCTCGTCGAGGAAGAGCACCCCATGGTGGGCCAAGGTCACCGCACCCGGGGCCACGCGCGAACCGTGCACGGAACCCAGCAGCGCAGCAGCCGAGGCCGAGTGATGGGGCGCACCTAGCGGTGGGAGCCGGTAGTCGCCATCGGCGCGGGGCATTCCGGCGATGCCGTGCACCGCCGCCACTTCGAGGGCTGCCTCATCATCGAGATCGGGCAGCAGCCCTGGGAGCCTTTCGGCCAGCAGGGTCTTGCCGACGCCTGGCGGGCCGATCATCGCCAGGTGGTGTCCTCCGGCCGCGGCGACCTCCAGTGCAAGCCGGCCCTGGGCGTGCCCGCGCACGTCTCGCAGGTCAGGTCGTTCACGTGGCGGACCGTCGTCCACTGATGGCTCGCTGGCCAGTGACACGGCATCCGGGCACTCTCCTGTCAGCACGGCGACGACCTGGGCGAGGTGGTCGGCAATCGTCACCTGGATGCCGGGGAGCCGCGACATCTCCGTGGCGCTGGCCGAGGGGACGACGATGCGGTCGATACCTGCTCGACGGGCGGCCAGAGCCCCGGCGAGGGCGCCACGCGTCGCGCGCAACTGGCCGTCGAGCCCGAGTTCACCGATGAAGGCCGTCGACCTGAGGTCGACTTCGGGGAGTTGACCGCTTGCGGCCAGGACCCCGATGGCGATGGGCAGGTCAAGGCCGGCTCCGTTCTTTCGCACCTCGGCCGGCGACAGACTGATCGTGATGCGCCGGTTGGGCCACACCTTGCCGATCCCATCGATCGCACACCTTGCCCGCGATCGCGACTCCGTCACCGATGTATCCGGCAGGCCGACCACGCCCACACTCGGCAGGCCGTCCGAGATGTCGACCTCGACGCGAACCATCGCGCCACTCACTCCGGAGAGCACCACACCGTTCACCTTGGCGAGACCCACGGATCTCTACACCCCGCGCACGTGCTGCAACACCGGCTGACCGACGAGCGGCTGCACGATGCCAATCACGTCGAAACGGATCTCGGGCACGTGCAACTGCTGCTCATCGAGCCACCGCAGCGCCAGTTCGCGCAGCCGACGGATCTTGCGCGGTCCAACTGCGTCGAGCGGCGACCCGTATGCCGTGCTTCGTC
>JAPLBU010000120.1 GCA_026392575.1 Actinomycetota bacterium
GACAACCTGACCGGCAGCGCGCCGAGCGCGCAGACCTCGACCATCCGATTCGGGATGGCCGAGTTCACGTACAACAGCTTCGTCATGGACGCCGATCTCACGCTCATCGACCAGATCGGCGTGACGATGAGCATGCAGATGCAGACACCCAGCGGGATGATCCCTGGGTCCTACCGCGACACCGGCTGCCTTGTGTACATCGTCAATGGGCTGTCGCAGATGCAGTCGATCAGCATGACGCCGTGGAGCACCACGAAGATCGCGGGCGGCATCGTGGCCTACGCGCCGGGACAGTCGCCGTCATCGACTCCCGCTCCGGGCACGTGGACCCCGGCCGACCTGCAGGACAACACCAACTGGCTGCGGATCCTCGGGCCGACACAGAACGCCGCTGGCTATCCACCGACCCAGACGTACGCCACGAGTGTCCCCAGCACCCTGACGATCAGCGACATGCTCGGTGACGCCACCTATAACGGTCAGTTCAACTACACCGCGACGCTCAGCGGAACCATGTGGACGCTCAACGGGACCTTGACCTACCCGGTCGGCTCGAGTTCCCAGGTGGTCACCGGTCCAACCATTCAGGTCAATCAGGCGGGGCTGTACGGAGTCGATCCGCAGGGGGGCACGGGCTATCAGGTCTACGCCCAGAACGGACCCTTCAACGCAACGTGGGACTCCAGCGTCGCGACGCCAGCTGCCAACGCATTCACCGGCTCCTGGGCAGCGGACGGCGGTGCCCCGACGGCCATGCAGAACACCGTCAAGACGATCTACCGCGACTTCATCACGTCCTTCTCCTACGGATACTGGGGCTCGAGCCTCGGTGGAGGATCGAATACCGGGTCATACGCCGACAACTTCACTGGCAACCCGCTTTCGCAGGCCTATGCGCATGCGCAGCCCTCGTATCCGAGCGGCGGAGGATACGCATGGAACGTCTATGACCAGGTCATCCGCAGTCTGTCGAACGTCGGCAGTCCCGATGTGCCGAAGCCTTCGGGTGCCTACGGAATGCCGTACTCGGACACCTTCGTGCCCAGCACCCTGTCGCCGAACCAGGGCCAGACCTCAGCCTCGACCTGGGCGATCACGCTGGGCGACCCGAGCGTGTGCGCAAGTGCGGCGAGCCCCGCTATGAGCCCGGCGACCCAGACCATCACGACTGCCGTGGGCAGGCCGATCAACGATCTGCCCATGGGAAGCTCCTGGCGCGGCTCCCGCGACATGGTTGCCTATTCGTTGACCGGCTTCACCGGTACACCGGTCTTCACGTTGCTTGACGCGACCGGAACCGTACCGGGCATCCTCCCCACCGGCCTGACCTACTCAACGTCCACGGGAGCCATCTCCGGAAGCGCCAGCGCCACGACCGCAAAGATGACCTACACCGAGTCGGCGACGGATGGCACGAACACCGCAACCGCGAAGGTGAGCCTGCAGGTGGTTGGGGCGACGATCACGCCTGTCACGCAGAAGATCACCGGGACCCAGAACACGGTGCTGCAGTCCAGCACCCTGAAGACCTATGGCCTGGGCAAACTGCGGACCTTCTCGGCTCCGGGCCTGCCCGCCTGGGCCGAGATCGACCCGGCAACGGGCATCATCAGCGGTACCCCGACGACCGTGCAAGCGGCAACGCCGTACCTGGTCACCGCCACGAGTTCCAGCGGATCGGCACAGGCCAGCGTAACGATCACGGTGACCGGCCCCGCGTCCATCACCCCTGCGACGCAGCGCCTGCAGGGCACCGTCGGCACGAAGCTGACGGCATCTGCCCGGTACGCAGCGACGGGTTTCGTCGGCACCGCCAAGTACTCCATCAGTCCGGCACTGTTGCCCGGTCTGAAGATCGACCCGGCAACGGGCATCATCAGCGGAACTCCCGCTGTGGTGCAGCTACCGACCACGTACACCGTGAAGGCCGCCGACTCCTCGGGGAACACCGCCACCGCCACCGTGCTGTTGACGGTCGGAACGGTAAGCCGATCGATCGCGCCGGACCAGCAGACGATCACCGGTACGACAGGCAGCTTCCTGACGTCGCAGCCGATGATCGCGAGCGGGTTCAACGGCCAGGTCACCTACACGCTCTCCAGGGCAACGCCCGTCGGGATGTCCTTCAATGCCGCGACAGGCGTCCTCTCCGGCACCCCAACACAGGCGGGGGGCCAGACCTACGTCATCACCGCTATTGGCGCGACGAGCCAGGCATCAGCCGCGCTCACGGTGATCGTCAGTGGCCCACCGGCGCCGGCGCTCACGCTGTTGCCGAGGCAGCAGAACCTCGACGGCATTGTGCAGACGTACTCCACGACTGGGCCATGGACACCCCAGGGCTTCCCGGGTTCCGTGACGTACTCGCTTTCGGATACGCCTCCCACGGGCATGACGTTCAGCACCGTGACGGGCATCCTGTCTGGCATGCCCGCGCAGACATGGGCCCAGACCTTTGTGGTCACGGCGAGTGCGGGCTCCTTGCAGTACACGGCTGCCCTGACGGTCGTGATCTCTCCGAACCCGGCCCCGATCACACCTCGCTCGCTCGTCCCGAACCAGCAGACGGTGACCGGCATGGTGGGCAACGCACTCAGCTCGGCACCGATGCAGCCCATCGGCTTCACGACCCCGAACGCCGTGACGTACTCACTGTCCGGCACGCCACCGCCGGGTACCTCGTTCAACAAGAACACCGGCGTCCTGTCCGGAGCACCCACGCAAGCATGGGGCCAGACCTACGTCATCATCGCCCAGGGCAACACGAGTAAGGCATCGGCAGCACTCACCGTGAAGGTGGCGCCTGCGCCATCGCCCACGCCAACACCGACGCCGACGCCGAGCCCGAGCCCCACGCCGACACCCAGTCCAACACCAACACCAACACCGAGCCCGACACCGAGCCCGACACCGAGCCCGACACCGACGCCGACGCCGAGCAACAGCACGACCTGCCCGCCGGGCATGCTCATCTCGTACGGTCCGCTCGGGTCGATGTGCATGCCGGTCGGCTGAGCCGAGGTGGCGTGCGAATGCACGTCACCGATTGACGACCGCCTTGTTCAGGTGCGCATGCTCGCCATGGGGCCGAGGTCGAGGGTGATCGCAGCCTGCTGAGGGAATCGATCCGGCAGCCGGATCTCGAGGTCTCGGCCGTGCGGGGCGACCTCTACGTCGCCCTCGTAGCCGACTAGTCGCACGTCGGTGACAGAGTCGGCGTCCAGGCCTGCGATCGTGACGGTGGCTGACGGGTTCGGGTCCAGGATGAACGCCTGCACGTGGCCGCCGTTGCTGACGAACCGCACCTGGCATCCGTCACTGGTCACGGTCTGCGGCGTCGTCCACGGTCGGGATCCCCTGATGGCCGCACCGTTGATCTGCATCCACTCACCGAGACCGCGCAGGGGCAACTGCTGCTGCTCGGGGATGCCGCCCTGATCATCCGGACCGACGCCGATGAGGAGGTTGCCATTCTTGGACACGACGTCGACGAGCAGGTGGATCAGCTCCGTCGGCGTGACGATGTCCTGCGTTCGCTCGTTGCGGTTTGCGCCGAAGGAGTGTCCGACTCCTCGCGTCGCCTCCCACTTCTTCTCCTGGATCCCATCGAACACCTGATACTCCGGGGTGCGGAAGTCGTACCAATGGCTGGTGGGGAACGTGAGCGACTTCTCCTGCTCGGGGATGTGGTGCCACATGAGTTGGATGATGCGGCCAGCGGACCTCGCGAGAGCATCGCTGACCGGGCCGCGGTGGCCGCCGGGTTGCAGCCATCGGTCGTTGACAACGCCGTCCGGCACCACGTTGTAGTAGTGGGCAAACAGTTCCGCGAGATCACCGCCTGGCGGCCATGCAATGTCGTTCCAGAGCACCGACGGCTGGTAGCGGTCGATGAGCTCGCGCACATGCGCGGTGGCGTAGGCCTGGTATTCCTCGTCGGCAGGCACGGCCAGCATCGTGTCCGCCGCCTGTCGGATAAGGGTGTTGTTGAAAGACCAGTCGTAGCCGCCCGAGTAGTACAGGCCCATGCGCATGCCCTGCCGTCGAACGGCCTCCGTCATGTCGTGGACGAGGTCGCGCTTGGCTTGGTACCCCGTCTTCGTGGGGTGGTAAACCGCGGTCGGCCACAGCGGGAAGCCCTCGTGATGCTTGGTGGTCAGGACGACGTAGCCGGCGCCAGCCGCCCGGCACAGCGAGGCGATCGCGTCGAGGTCAGCGGCGCCCGCTGACTCGTCGAACCTCGGGATGAAGCCGTCGTAGGGGAAATCGGCGCCATACGTCTCGGCGTGATGCCGTTGAGTGGGACTCCCGTGGATCTGCATCGTGTTGCGATACCACTCGGCATAGGGGTTGTTCTTGAGCATCCCCTCGGGGCCTTGGCTCTTGAGGAGTTGCTGAATGTCAGCGACCTGCGGGCCCCAGCCGGGAATCGAGTAGAGGCCCCAGTGCAGGAAGATGCCGAGCTTGGCGTCGTCGTACCAGTCGGGAAGCGGATGCGTTGAAACCGATTCCCACGTAGCTTCATATCGCTCGGACATGGCCGCCTCCGAATGACCGTCAGTCGTCAGCGGAACATCATCTTCTCGTACAGGGCGCGGCCGGTGACCGATGCCTTCACGCCGGCGACGTCGACATCGAGGGTGATGTCCGCATTGAAGTCGTAGTACATCGCGTGCTTCGTCAGGTGTGTGAGGGCACGACGCCATGCGGGTTCGTCTTCCGTCATGTCGAGGGCTTCGATCATCTCCGGGTTGGTGATGTGGAACCGCACGGAGTCGCCGCCGTGCTGCCACGTCCAGAGCAGGTCGGTCGGGTAGGTCTGGTGCCCTGCTCCGGGTACCTCCCCCGACGTGGTCAGGTGCAGGGGCACGAGGTCATCCGTGAGCAGGGTCTCGCCCTTGGCAAGGAACAACGTCGGGATGTTGATGGAACCGATGCCGAATGCCCCCTTGGTGGTGAGCATGACGAAGATCAACGAGAAGTCGTCGATATGAGCCCGGCCCCAGTACCAGTGGTCGAGTCCGGAGCCCATGAGGTGGTTGCCCCAGTTGTGGTCGTGATAGCCGGTGCCATTCACCGTGCGGGTTCCCTCTGCGTCGGTGACCGTGCCGGTCACCGTGCCGTAGGGAACCGGCGCTACCCAGGCCAGGAACTCCGTGTTCGCCTTGTCGAAGAAGGTCACGCCCCCACCGGGACGCCACGACGGTGCTCCGCGCGTCATCTGCAGGTCGATCACGCACCCGTCACCTTCGACGTGAAGGGTGTAGTTGGTGAGGTCGCCCCGGACCCAGTTCGGCCCGATGTGCACGTCGCACGTGTCGGTTGCCGCGGAGAACGCGCTGGGGTCGGCCGCGAGCTGAGCCCGCTGGCTATTCCCCTTCGCATCACGGCGGATGAGCAGGACGCTCGGCTTCATCGGGCCGTCGGGTGCCGTAGAGGGCTTGGTATTGAAGGTGGTGACGATGGTCGAGCCGTCGTCGAACTGCATGTCGAAGTACCACCACTCGAAGGAGTGCGCGTCGCCCTTCGCCGAGCGATACCCGTCCTCCCAGACGGCCACCTGCTTCGGATCGAGGCCGAAGTGCTCGAATGCCACCGCCGCAGCAGCGTCCAATTGTGCTCGGACTTCGGGAGTATCAGGAAGGTCGATCGGATGGCTCATGCGGACTCTCCCTATTGGGCGGAGAACTCAAGACACCGGTCATTCTCGCAGCAATCGGCGCCCTATCGGGGACTGGATATTCGCACCGTCATAGGACCAGGCGCCAGATCACGCCGTTGGCCTGCGCGGGCTGCGGGAGCTTCCAGTCCGCCGCGATGGGTGCAGGCAGCAGTGATGACTGCACCGCCCCGCCGAGCTTCGTCATGCCGTACAGGACGATTCGACCTCTGGCATCCGTCGTGACGACCGGATTGTCGATGCCGTCGACACCGCCGGCCCCGGCGGGGAACGAGTACACGAGTCGGTAGTTGCCGTTGCGCGGGTTCACCCGGAGAACGCCGCCCGAAGCGGTGGCACCGCCAAAGGAGGTCAGCGCATAGAGCATCCCGTTCGGCCCCGGCATCAAGGTGCCGTGCGGCTGGGACAGATCACCGGCGAGTATGGGCGCACCGAAGGTGTGGTTGATCCGGTAGTCGCTGCCGTCGAGCTTCATCGAGAACGCGACGCCGCCGCCGTTCGTGCCTCCCTGCGTCGTCAGTCCCCAGAGCCTGTTGTTCGAGAACACCAGTCCGCCATGGTCCGGGACGGCTCCGTCGACAACGCCGCCCGGAAGGCTCGGTGTGGCCAGCGGACCCGCGTAGCTGAAGCTGTGCAGGATCCGGTAGGCGCCGCTGTTCAGGTCATACCGGAAGACAACACCATTGCCCTCCGCGTAGTTCGAGAAGTCCGCCGCACTGGCGAAGGCCGACGCTGCCGGGGTGATGCCACCGAGCCTGGTCATTCCGTAGATGCGGCTGCCCCGCTGGATCACGAACCCGTGCGGAACGGCGCCCGCCGCGGGAACGAACGAGTGGAGAAGGCGGAAGTGCGAGCCATCAAGGTCCATCCGATACAGCGACCCGCTGCCCTCAGCGCCGCCGGCTGCAGTCATCCCGATCAGAACCGTCGCCTTCAGCCCGCGCGAGTCGACAACTTCAATCGGGACGGGATTGCTGTGCGGGTTGGTGCCTTCGTCCGCTTCGCCCGCCGGATTGGTCTTGCCGATGCCGGAGAAGCCGTGCAGGACCCGGTAGGTGCGCGACTCGGTGTCGAAGGAGAACACGCCGCCCTGGCCGCCGTCGCTTCCCCACAGCGCAGCGCCGTACAGAGTGCGGCCGTCAGGTCCGATGCGCAGCCAGTCGTGATGGGGATTGGCGACGTCCGCCACCATGCCCCCACCCACCGCCTTCGTGCGTCCTCCGAACGAGTGCTCGACGCGATACGTCTTCGGCTTGCCCGGCACCATCGACCAGATGACGGCACCCTGATTGTGCGAGCCGCCATAGGTCGTGCGACCCCATAGCCGGCCATTGAGCAGGGTGGGGCTGCCCCAGGGCTGCCAGCCGTCACCCGGGGCATTGCCGAACGCGTGCTCAACCGTGAAGCGGGGTTCCGACGAGCCGTCGGCGAATGCTGCCGGCGCAGCTGAGGTCACCGGCGCAATGATGATGAGAAGTGCTGCAACGGTCCCGGCAAGTTCCTTGATCCTGCGCACCGTTTCGGCTCCGTCCTGGCCACCCGACGGACGTGCAGCAGCCCATTTCTTCGATGGTATGCCTTGGCCGGAGTCGAAGCAGATAATGCATTGCGCGCCAACGGACTTCGCGGCTCAGTCGCCTTGTGCTGCTCAGGTGAGCCAGGCGTGGCGCCGCTGCCAGAACGGCGCGTCCGGCCACCTGATCTCCTCGCCGTAGTAGAGAGCCTGCAGGCCCCAGGTGTCCTCGACGAGCATCCGCAGATCCTCGCCCCACTCCCGCATGTCCCCGTGCACGAACGCCTGCGCTGCCTGCGCTGCGAGGAGGATGCCCGCCAGCAGCCCTTGCGAAGAGAGGGGATCCCAGGCCGCCGCTGCATCACCAACGGCAACCCAGCCGGGGCCGTATGCGGGCTCGCCGAATGCGGTGTCCGCTCGGTGGAGCTCCGGATCCGGAAGTGCGGTCGCGATTCGTCGCACATGCTGCGTTGACGCAAGTGCGGCACGCCAGAAGGCGCCGTGCTCATCGGGTTTCGGCAGCAGATCGGCATCGGTGAGGAAGGCGACGATCGCCCGTTCACCGATAACGGTCGCGTACCACCAGCCGTTCTCCACCGACTCCACCATCGTGCCGGTGCGCGCAGCACGATCGGTGCGGCCTATCGCGACGAGGGCAACGAGTTGATCGCGACGACGCGACCGCATTCCCAGTCTCCGGGCGACGGCCGCCGAGCGACCCGTTGCATCGACGATGAACCGCGCGGTGAGCGTTTCCCCCGAAGTCAGCGGCACCTGCCAGATCGACCCGTTCCTTTCCGGAGTCTGAGCACGACCGAGCAGGATTCGCGCGCCATGGGATGCGGCGGCCGCTCGTGCGTCGTCATCGAAGCGTGCGCGGTCAAGCACCCACGCGTCGTCGGATGGGTCCCGAAGGTAGTCCGTCTCGACCAGATCGCGGCTTCCCCAGGCCGCCCTGATGCCCGCGGTGATCCGGTGACCGCGCGCCTCATCGAGGACGGGTCCGAAGATCGACGTGATGACGCCGGTCGATCCCGGCGGCAGGCTCTCCCCGGGCCAGCCACCCCTGCGCTCATCGTGGATGAGGACGACGTCGACACCGGCGCGAGCCAGTGCGGCGGCGCAGGCGGCACCCGCCGGACCTCCTCCGACGACGATGGCATCCGACGGGCGCGAGTGACTCATCCGCGGAACGCGACCCCGCCGGGATCGTTCATGCCGGTCGCAAAGGTGGTCACGATGCCCTTGTCACCCTGGAGCTCGATGCGATTGATGCAGTTGGCGGTTGGGTTCGCCGAAGAGACATACATCGCGTCCATGCCATCGAAGGCAATCCCCATCGGCCCGTTGAGGGCATCCCCCTCGAGAGTGAAGGGCAGCTGCGCGCCGTCCTGGTCGTACTTCGTGACGGTGTTTGCTGCGCGCTGGAGCACATACATCGCGCCATCGGAATCCCACGCGATGCCGCGAGGCCGCTGCTGACCCGTGATCCACGAACCGTCAAGCAGCGTCCCCAACAGTGGATCGATGCGCACGATCCGACCGATGCCCTGTTCGGCGACCATGAGTCCACCATCCGGCGCAACGCCGAGCATGATGGGCGCGAACGGCGCAGGTGGCGACGGCAGCATCGTGACCGTTCCGTCGGTATCGATCTTCGCCACCCAGCCGTTGCCGCCGGTTCCACATGCGTAGACCGGCCCGTAGGGGTCGACGGCCACGCCGATTGGTGTGATCAGGCCACTGGCAAGCGTCGTCACCGTCCCATCCATCGCGACCCGCACGATGGTGTTCGCATCCATGCAGGCCACGATGAGATTGCCCATGGCATCCGAGGCGATGCCCTCCGGGCGGCCGAGGGGCACCGACGTCTGCATGACGTGAACGTCGCCATTCGCATCAATACTGCGCAGCAGGTTGTCGCCGGAATTCGTCGCGATGAGGGGGAAGAGCGACATCTGACGGCGAATCGCCCACGCCGGAACATCGGGCTGCGGTCCGCTGAACTCGAAGCGTGACTCCACCTTCATGCGCGCGGGGAAGGCACCGTCCGATGGCCCTGGGCGATCGGCCACGACACCGAGCTTGGGCCACTCATTCACCATGAGGGAGAGCGTCGCGAGCCGATCCATTGTCGCGATCGGACGCTCCCACATCTCACGGCGCCGGAACGCCGCTCGTCGCTCGGCCAGAGTGCGACTGGTGTCGACGACGATCTGGTAGTCGGCCTCGGTGAGGACGTCGTTCGGGATTCGCGCGGGCCAGAAGCCGGGAAGCACCGGCGAGATCGGCTTCTGATAGCCGTAGCGGCAACTGGATGCGTCGGCCTGCCACGGAACGCCCATCCACTTCACCAGGTCGCCCGGGCCCAGACTCGCCAGCGGACCCTCGATGTCCATCGCTATTGCCGGGGTGAGCATCGGGCCGTAGTCGCGCACGTTGGGCCGCTCGGCTGCACTGCGCAGCCGCAGTGTGTCCGTCCAGATCCACGGCACCCGTGCGAGCCAGGGGAATTCCACCCCCGGATGGAAGGCGCCACCCAGGCAGCTGTCGAGCGCGGCGCGATCCAGCATCTCCGGCTGACGCCGGACGGGCACAGCGGAGAACGAACGCGGGGCGGGGGTGCCAGCGGTGAAGTCGCCTTCAGCCCAGGCACGCAGGTGCGCGTACTGCACCGCGGTGAATGCCACCCACTGTCGCGGCGCCTGTCGCTCCGGGGGAATCGCAACGCGATCGCCCTACAGCTGCGGCCCCAGGCTCGGCCGCGCGGCTGCGCACCGAGATCGCCATACAGCTGCGGCTCCAGGCTCGGCTGCACGGCTGCGAACGCGGGGTCACGGAACATCGCGAAGATCGCGTGGCGAAGCGAGCGGCGCTTCGCGGATCGATCCTGCAGCCGTCGCTGCCATTCCGGCGACGCCCAGTCACGCAGTGACCCTGCTCCGAACCGCGTGGCAAAGCCCGAGTTCACCCACTGCGTATCGGAGATGCGGGCGAAGATCGGCGCAATATCGCGGTGGTACTGGGTACGTGGCATGCGTCGCCGTCCGGCGAACACCAGCGCATTGACGACATCGTCATAGACCGTGACCAATCCCGCGCCGATGCCCGGGCCGTAGGTCGGGCCCCCGCAGCGCACCCGTGCCGGCTCCGCGTCGCGGCCCATCGCAGGTGTTGTCGGTCCAGCCATCGTTGTCGGCGAAGCCGCTCAGGGCCGGGGCCCCTGGCGCCGGGATTGCCGCACCGGAGCCCGGCAGCACCACCAATCGCCCTCTGTTGTCGGTGAGAACCTCGCCGAAGTTCACGGGCGTGCCGCCGAAGGTTCCCCCGTTCAGGGCCTGGGCAGGCGAGCCGGCACCGCGGAGCGTGCGCGTGCGCGACAGCACCGCGAGGGCTCGGCGGTCCGCGACCTCAGGATTGCGCTGGGGGACAGGCGCGGCCGAGGGCAGGTCGAGGGGTTCATCCGCCCCGTACCAGGCGGCCTTGGCATTGCCGACGCGCACCGTCCAGGTGATCTCGGCCTCGTC
>JAPLBU010000213.1 GCA_026392575.1 Actinomycetota bacterium
ATTTCGGCGGCCACGTTGCGTCGAGGGATCGCCCAGGGTCGATGAGGATGGCGGGGTGAAGCGCCGTCTCCGGTCGGGGGGCCTGCCCAGACTCCCGCTGTGACCAAAGCGCGGGCAGACCTATAGCCCCATCCCGGGTGGCTCGATCGTCGTGGTGGGTGCTGCCGGTGGTGCGGTGGCGGTGGCAATCGCTGATGTCGTGCCCCAGGCTCCGACCCTCTGGGACATGCGGCGGAGGCCGGCTTCGATGCGGTCGACGATGCCGGGGGTGACGTCGACCCGGGCCTCGTGGGCGCTCTGGGTGGTGACGGCGACCAGGGCGGCGGCGCGGGCGGTGTCGCTGCTGGCCAAGATCCGCGTGAGCAGTCCGTGCGCGTCGTCGTGGTCGTCGGCGACGACGTGCAGGACGGTGCGGGTCCGGCCGCGGGTCAGCGCGACGTAGGCCTGCTCCCGGGTCCAGGTGCCGTCGAGCAGAGCGTGGCCTTCATCGGCCGTCGCCCCTTGGGCGGCGTGGACGGTGACGGCGTCCGCGCGGTGGACATGCGCCGCGACGTACCCGGCGTCCAGTCGCACCATGATCGGTGCGGGCGCGTGCGGGTCCTGGTCGGCGCGGGTCAACGTCATGGCACCGTCGGGGTCGATGGTGGTGACGGTCCAGCGTTGACGGTTGATGACGCCGAGATGCCGGTCGTTGCTGCGGGTTTGGACGAGGTCCCCGATCCCGATGTCCTCCCCCAGCCGCCCGAGTCTGCCGGTGGCGGGGCCGACGTGGCCGGTGTGCTGGTGCTCGGCGCGGGTGAGCCGGTTCACGATGACAGCGGTGGCGTTGTCGGCGACCATGACGACGGCGTTCCGGTTCGCTGCGGCGGTCTCCGCGAGCGCGACCTGCGCGTCCTCCTCGGTGGCGTGCACCCGCACCAGGCCCGCCGCGAGGACGTCCCCGGCGATCGCATCGAGGTCCGTGCCGGTCCTCCAGCACGCAGCCAGGGCTGCGTGCGCGGGGTCGGTGAACCGCTTCGCCTCAGTGAGGGCGACGACGTCGCTGCCGGCCTTCGCGAGGGCGAACCCGCCAGCGACGCCGACGGGGGCAAGCTGCCGGTCATCACCGACCAGGATCACCCGCGCCCCGTTCACCCTGGCGTGGGTGGTGAGGGCGGCGAGGGTGTGGAGGTCGAGCATCCCCGCCTCGTCCACGACGATCACCGCCTCCCGCAGCGCAGCATCTTCCGCGTCCGCGCCGTCCGGCGGCGCGGTCCACAATCCCCCGTCCTGGGTCCAGCCCGCCGCCACGAGCAGCCCGTGGGCGGTGGTGGCGGTGGTCCAGCCGTCGCCGAGCTGGGTGACGGCGACCCGGCTCGGGGCGACCGCGACCGTGATCAGCCCGGCAGCGTTGCGTGCGGCCAGCGCCCGGCGCAGAGCGGTGGTCTTCCCCGTCCCGGCGGGTCCCTCGACCACGACCGGGAGGCCGGCAGCGACGGCCTCGGCAACCAGGCGCTGCCCCGGCGTCAAGCCCGCAACAGACACCCCGCGCAGTCCCGTGCGCTGCGTAACCGCCGTCGTCCGGATAGCAGCAAGGCTCTCTTGGACGGTGCGGGCGGCATCCATCACCGGACCCGGCACCCACACGTCATCCCCACCCGGCAGGCGTGCCGGGATGCACTGGGCGCGCAGCGCGCCGGCAGTCAGCGTGATGGCGGCCTCGACATCGTCGGTCACTCCCCCGGCGTGGGCGACCCCGGTCGCGGCAACCAGGCGCAGCTGGTCCTCGGTGAGGACCTCCCGCTGCACCGCAACCTCCATCGCCGCCGCGAGCGCGTCCTGCCGGTCGAAGATCGCGGGTGCTGTGCGGGTGGTGGTGTCGATCCGTCGGACCACATCCGTCGCTCCCGCGGCGAGCAGGGTGTCGCGGACCTGTTTAGCGGACAGCAGG
>JAPLBU010000323.1 GCA_026392575.1 Actinomycetota bacterium
TCGACTTCCCCAGCGTGGGCGCTACCGAGACCATCCTCATGGCGGCAGTGCTCGCCGATGGGGAAACCGTCATCGACAATGCTGCGCGCGAGCCGGAGATCATCGACATCTGCTCGATGCTGCTCGAGATGGGTTCGCGTATCGGCGGTGTCGGACCGTCGACGCTCGTCATCACCGGGGTCGACTCTCTGAACCCCGTGACGCATGCGACGGTGCCGGACCGCATCGTCGGCGGTACGTGGGCCGTGGCTGCCGCGATGACGGGCGGGGACATCACCGTTCTGGGGGCGCATGCCGAGCACCTCGGCATTGCCCTGGAGAAGCTCACGACAGCGGGTGCGACCGTCACGACCCTTGACGACGGATTCCGCGTGGTGATGCAGTCGCGACCGAAGGCCGTCGACATCGTCACCCTGCCGTATCCCGGCTTCCCGACTGATCTGCAGCCGCAGTTCATCGCTCTCAACGCCATCTCGCAGGGGGCGGCGCTGGTGACGGAGAACCTCTTCGAGGCGCGGTTCCGCTTCGTGCAGGAACTGGCCCGGCTGGGCGCCGACGTGCGCACCGACGGTCATCACGCGCTGGTGCGCGGCCGACCGACGCTGTCCGCGGCGCCAGTGGAGGCCACCGACATCCGAGCACGAGATCGCCGGCTAGCGACCGGGGGAGAGCACCTCGCGGGCTCGAGCCTCGTCGCCGGGCCACACGAGGACCCGGGGTCCTTCCAGGGTCGTGGCGAGGTTGGCGCGCACGCCTCCCTCCTGAAGTCGTCTTCGGAGGATCTCGCCCTCGATATATGTCGCGGGTGAAGCCACCGGCACGAGGAGCCCGTACTCGGCTGATGTGCCCGGCCGTGGTGCGGCGGCGACGACCGAGCCGCCGCGGCTGAAGGCCCAGCGCAGGATCAGGGCGAACAGGCCGACGAGAACCACGGCCACGAGCGGGCCGAAGGCGAAGCTGAACGAGTTCCACGCAGGCACAGGCCCATCGTGCAGCGGATCCGACGGCCGCGCTAGTCGGCGTTCGGTGGCTCGGTACGCTGCCCCGCAATGAGAATCCTCGTGGCGCGGTGCACTGTGGACTACGTGGGTCGGCTGACGGCCCACCTACCGGAGTCGACGCGCGTGATCATGCTCAAGGCCGACGGCTCCGTCCTCATCCACTCGGACGGCGGCTCGTACAAGCCGCTCAACTGGATGAGCCCGCCATGCGTGACCCGCATCGCCGTCTCGGAGGGCGAGGACACCGTCGAGGTCTGGACCGTCGAGAACAAGGCCGGCGAGCAACTCGTCATCAGCGTCCACGAGGTGCTTCACGCGAGTGATCACGACCTCGGCGTCGATCCGGGGCTCGTGAAGGACGGTGTCGAGGCGCATCTGCAGAAACTCCTCGCCATGCACGTACAGGTGCTGGGGGAAGGCTGGTCGCTGGTGCGACGCGAGTACCCGACGGCCATCGGACCGGTGGATCTGCTGTGTCGGGACGCGGGTGGCCGCGCCGTCGCGGTCGAGATCAAGAGGCGTGGTGAGATCGATGGGGTCGAGCAGCTCACCCGCTACCTCGAACTGCTCAACCGCGATCCGCTGCTGGCACCCGTGCAGGGAATCTTCGCGGCCCAGGAGATCAAGCCGCAGGCGAGGGTGCTGGCCGAGGATCGCGGTATCCGCTGCGTCGTGCTCGACTACGACGCACTCAAAGGCAGCGACGACCCCGGCCTGCGCCTGTTCTGATCCCGTCCGTCTTGAGGTTGGTGGCGCTTCCGGGCACCGGAAGCGCCACCAACCTCAAGACCGAGGGGCCGCCTGACGGAACGGTAGGCTCGCCGGGGCAACCAGCGCGCCAGCAGACGCCCGGCGTAACAGGCACTCGGAAGGATCCACATGGCCATCTCAACGGTCGGCATCGTCGGACTCGGCACCATGGGTGCCGGTATCGCCGAGGTTGTCGCTCGGCATGGCTACCAGGTGATCGCCCTGGAGATGGACGCGGACGCCCTTGAGCGCGGTCGCGGCCGCATCGTCGGATCGACCGGTCGGGCCGTGGCGCGTGGGAAGCTCTCCGCGGAGGAGCAGGAGGAACTGCTCGCTCGCGTCTCCTTCAGCACCGACCTGGGCTCGCTCGCGCACGCCGATCTCGTGGTGGAGGCGATCAGTGAGAGCCTGGAGCTGAAGACCGCACTGTTCCGTCAGCTCGACGAGATCACGCCGGCGCATGCGATCCTCGCAACCAACACTTCGTCGCTGTCCGTCACCGACATCTCCGTCGCGACCGGCCGCCCGGCCCAGGTCGTCGGTATCCACTTCTTCAACCCGGCCCCCGTCCAGGCCTTCGTCGAGATCGTCCGCACGGTGGTCTCGTCGCAGGAGATCGTCGACGAGGCCGTCGCATTCGCCACATCGCTCGGCAAGGAGCCCGTGGTCGTCGGTGACAAGGCCGGCTTCATCGCCAACGCCCTGCTCTTCGGCTACCTCAACCACGCCGTCTCGATGTACGAGTCGCGGTATGCCTCGCGGGAGGACATCGACGCCGCGATGCGGCTCGGCTGCGGCTACCCCATGGGCCCGCTGATGCTGCTCGACCTGATCGGGCTGGACACGGCGTACGAGATCCTCGACACGATGTACAAGCAGGGGCGCGATCGTCTGCACGCACCGAGCCCGATCCTCAAGCAGATGGTCACGGCGGGCCTGCGGGGACGCAAGTCCGGCCGCGGCTTCTACACCTACGAGTCGCCCGGATCGCCGGTCGTCGTCGCCGACACGGGAGCAGAGGAGGGCGCCCCGCGTCCGGCCGGCCGCACCATCTCGTCCGTCGGGGTCGTCGGGTCGGGAACGATGGCATCCGGGATCGTCGAGGTATTCGCCAAGGCTGGCTTCGACGTGACATACGTCGCGCGCAGCCAGGAGAAGGCCGATGCCGTGCGTGCAAGGATCACGGCCTCGCTGGCCAAGGCCGTCGAGCGCGGGAAGCTCGATGAGCAGGCACGCGACGCGGCGCTCGCCCACATCACCGGTACCGCGAGCATGGCCGACCTCGCCGACGTCGACCTGGTGGTCGAGGCAGTGATCGAGGACATCGACGTCAAGCTGGCGCTCTTCGCCGAGCTCGACGCCATCTGCAAGCCCGGTGCTGTCCTCGCCACGACGACCTCAAGCCTGCCGGTCATCGACATGGCGGCAGCGACGTCGCGGCCGCAGGATGTCGTCGGCCTGCACTTCTTCAACCCGGCGCAGGTCATGCGACTCGTCGAGGTCGTGCATACGGTGGCGACGGCCGAGGACGTGGTGTCCACCGCCGTCGAGATCTGTCACGCCATCGGCAAGCACCCCGTGGTGTGCGGAGACCGTGCCGGGTTCATCGTCAACGCGCTGCTGTTCCCATACCTCAATGACGCGATCCGCATGCTCGAGGCCAACTATGCAGCGGCCGACGACATGGACCTGGCGATGAAGAAGGGTTGCGGTTACCCGATGGGGCCCTTCGAACTGCTCGACGTCGTGGGCCTCGACGTGTCCTTGGCCATCCAGCGCACCCTGTACCTCGAGTTCCGCGAGCCGGGCTTCTCTCCTGCCCCGCGACTGGAGCATCTCGTCACCGCCGGTTACCTCGGCCGCAAGACGGGGCGGGGATTCCGGGTCTACGCCTGATGGGTCGCAAGAACCGCCGTCGCCCGGACGAGGCGAAGGAGCTCGGCCCGGCGTATGCGAGTCGCACGACCGAGACGCATCCGGACGGTGACTGGACCGTGCAGCGGGTGACGGGTGCGGCGGCCACGAAGGCCTACCGATGCCCGGGCTGCGATCAGGAGATCCCGCCGGCCACGCCGCATGTGGCCGCGTTCCCGGCTGAGGACCCGAAGGGCCTGGAGAATCGTCGGCACTGGCACACCCCGTGCTGGGCAGCGCGCAGCCGCAGGGCGCCGCGCGGCGGACGGTACTGACATGACGCAGACGATCGTCGCGAACTCCGTCCTTCCGGCACGTCGCGACCCCCTGCACCTGCGCACATCGGACGGGCTGTCGCTGGTCGGTGAACTGGCGTTGCCGATGTCCGCGGCTCCCGTCGCGACGCTCGTCACGGTGCACCCGCTGCCCACGCACGGCGGCATGATGGACAGTCACGTGCTGCGCAAGATGGCCTGGCGATTGCCGGCGCTCGCCGACATAGCGGTCCTTCGCTTCAACACGCGTGGGACGACGAGTGCGGCCGGCACGAGCGAGGGGACGTTCGACGAGGGTAGGGGCGAGGGCCTCGACCTGCAGGCCGCCATCGACGAGGTCGTGCGGCGGGGACTTCCGGATCCGTGGCTGGTCGGCTGGTCGTTCGGCACCGATGTCATCCTGCGGCATAGCGATGTCGAGCCCGTTCAGGGTGCCGTGCTGCTCTCACCGCCGCTGCGGTTCACCGGCGACGAGGAGCTCGCCCGCTGGGACGCCTCGGGTCGCCCGCTGGTCTGCCTCGTCCCGGAGTTCGACGACTACCTGGTCCCGTCCGCCGCCCGCGAGAGGTTCGCGGCCGTGTCGCAGGCCGATGTGCGGGGGATCGACGGGGCCAAGCACCTGTGGGTGGGGGAGAAGCACGTGCGGACGGTGCTCGACGAGATCGTCGGGGTGGTCGCCCCGACGCGATCCCCGCTGCCGAACGACTGGGACGGTCCCATGGACCGCTGGAGCGACAGATGAGTCCCCTGCACCTGCGCGAGGCCGGCAGTGGCCCGGTCCTCCTGCTCCTGCACGCCTTCCCCTGCGACGGGCAGATGTGGCAGGCGCAGGCTGAGGCAATCGCGGCGGCCGGCTGGCGTGTGGTCGTGCCGGACCTGCCGGGCTTCGGCGTATCGCCCCTGCCGGACGACGAGCCCGACATCGACGTGGTTGCCGACGCTGTGATCGACCTCCTGGCGAGCATCGACACAGATCGGTGCGTCGTGGGCGGGGTGTCCCTGGGCGGCTACGTCGCGATGGCCATCACGCGTCGACGACCTGATCTGGTGGCGGGCCTCATCCTCTGCGACACAAAGGCAACCGCTGACGCCGATGCGGCCCGCGAGAACCGTGAGCGGCTTGCCGCGCTGTGCCTGGCATCACCGGGGGAGACGGCGCGGATCCTCGAGCAGGCGGTGCTCCCGGGTCTGCTGGGTGAGACCACGCGCCTGCGTCGGCCCGCAGTCGTCGATCGGGTGCGCGCATGGCTGACGGATGCCGACGCGGCCTCCGTTGCGTGGTACCAGCGCGCCATGGCCGGCCGACCGGACTCGCTGGCGACGTTGCGTGCTGCCGGCGCGCCGACGCTCGTGGTCTACGGCGACGAGGACACGCTCAGCCCGCGTGCCGAGCAGGAACTGATGGTTGCCGTGAATCCCGACACGCAACTCGTGGTCATTCCGGCGGCCGGACATCTCGCTCTGGTCGAGGACCCAGCGGCTGTCACGGACGCGATGCTGCGTTTCCTCCAGCGCGTTACAGACCGGCAGACTTCTTGATCAGCTGAGCGTAGGCGCGAGCACCCTTTGCCGTGAGGTGAATGCCGTCAGAGACGAAGTACTCCGGATGGTCCTTCGACGCCGCATACCAGTCGGCAAGCACGGCGTTGCCATAGTCGGGCACGACCTTGTCGATGACCTTGTTGTTCGGCGCTCGCCACGATCGTGGCATGTTGTCGTTGACGACGACCACGGTCGGTGTGTCCTTGAGGATGTCGAGCATCTGGCGCATCATGTCCTCGGGCAGCGTCCCGTTGGTGCCGGGATGCAGGACAACGACCGGGGCGAGGGAGTCCTTGGCGACGTACTTCTTCAGCCGGCCGATGAAGGCACCGGGGAAACGTGACACGGCTGCATCGATCCGCGACCCGGGGATCACCGCCTTGACCGTCGCGCGGGCGCCCAACATCACCGAGTCACCGATACCGCTCAGGTTTCCGTTGCGCTTCGACGGAGCGCTCGGCGCGGCAGATGCCGAGGGGTCGTTCGAGCCCGAGGGGCGCGGCGTGGGTTCCTCGTCCCCCAGGCTGACCTCGG
>JAPLBU010000377.1:0-5448 GCA_026392575.1 Actinomycetota bacterium
ACTGGCGACGGCCGCCGCACTACGCGGCACCCCCGCCTGATTCAGACGCTCGGCGAGCCCCACGTCTAACCCCGCCGGAAGATCGAGCGCTTCGCGGGCACCGGAACCTTGGCTGTCGTGGATCGGCGCTGCTTGTCCGCGAGCTCCTGAAACGCCTTTCCGACAATGTGACGAGGGTTGGTCTCGAACACGGTGACGCCCTCGTTGAGCCGAAGCGGCACCTCGACACTGGACGGGATCTCAACCGAGATCGGCACACCTACGGTGCGTTCGATATCGCCTGCAGACAGGCCAACACGGGAGCCACCGCGATTGAGCACGACCTGCCACTTAGTCCTCGGGAAGCCGAGATTGTCGAGCGTGTCGAGAGTGACCTTCAGGTTCTTCAGGGCCGGCATGTCCAGTGTGGTCAGCAGGATGTATGAGTCGGCCATGTCGAAACTCTTCAGCACGACGTCCGTGAATGCCGGCGGCGAATCGATGACCACGTAGTCGTACATCTCCGAGAGCACCCGCAGGATCTCGCCGGCCAGCGCCGCTGAGACGAACTCCGCATCGGAGGGCTTCGTCGGTGCCAGCAGACAGTCCATATTCGCCTTGTACGGCACCACCAGCGAGGACATGGCCCGCTCGTCGAGTCCGCCCTGCATGCCCAGTGCATCACTGATCGTGCGGGTCGGATCCATCTGAAGGGCGATGGCGACGTCGCCGGTCTCAAGGTCGAAGTCCACAAGGCACACCGAACTGCCGTCACCCTGGCCCGCCAGAGCAGCAGCCAGGTTCGTGGACACGGTGGTCTTGCCGCACCCACCCTTGGAGGAGAACACGAGAATGATCTTCCCGCGCCCACCTGTCGCGTCACCGGAATCGACATTGCGCAGCTGCTCGGAAACCGCCATCGAGCGCTTGCACGCACCAACGAGGGCCTCGACGTCGTCGGCCATGACGACCTCACGCACGCCGGCGCGGAGGGCCTCCGTCATGGTGGACACCTCGATACGACGCCGCAGCAGCACGACACCGAGGAAGGGCCGACGCAGCCGGTAGGTCTCAGCGACCTCCGCCGCGACGGCCATCGATACATCCGGGCCCACGACGATCAGGTCCTCGTCAGGATGCCCTTCGAGGTAGATGTCGAGCTTGGCCGAGTTCTCGACGGCGACGACGTCGTCAGCCACCGTGAAACGGAATCGTTCCGCGTCACGATCCGCATCGCCTAGGACGACAGGCACAATCCGCTCCCTTTAGTCGAAGAGATTGCCATCACTGGTCCCGTTGCTCTTGCGAATCTCGGTTCCTTCACCGAGGAGACCGAGGTACAACTGGTCTCCCGTTCGGATGGCCTGAATGAGCTTCTCGGCCTGGTCCTGATCGACCGCGACGGTGAGTTGGGCGGACGGCACCGGGGCCGCGGCCGCGCTGCCATCGGGATTGGTGGTGGCGATCTGGGTGGTCGTGTCGCCAACACCGAGCACGAGGATGCGGTCAAGCAGCGTCCGCGTCGTGAGGGATCCGGTTCCGCCGCCCTGGTCCGCGCCGCCGGTGTCATAGGTGTCGAAGACCACGATCTCCGAGCCGGGCCGCACGAAAGAGCCCACGCGCTCGGGATCGCCCAGCACGAAGGCCACGGCCACCTTGCCATCGGGCACATCCACCGGCGAGACATTGGGGAGCTCGGTCACGAAGTTGCTGGTCAGCAGGAACTGGCCAGGATCCACATTGTTGAGCGAGATCAGTGAGCTGTTCTCGGCGGTCACGGCCGTGATGGCGCCTACTGGGGCCATGTTTCCCGGTACCTGTGTGGCCTCCACGAGCCCGCCACCGACCGCATCCCCGAGTGCCATGCCCTGGGGGATCGTGCCGATCGACACCAGCACGTCGACGGGCTGCTGCTCGTCGAGAACGCGCTGCTCCGCACCGCGGGTATAGAAGAACACGATGCCTGCGGCAACAATCGCCAGGAGGACCGCCAAGACAATGGGCAACGTTCTCTTCATGACTTCACCCTATCCAATGCATGTCCGCTTTGTGGCTATGCCACGTACCGTGCCGTGCGTCACACAGAACTCGGGTGCCCACGTCAGTCGCGAGCACCCGAGTCCAATGCGTAGAGCAGTTGCGCTACTTGACCGAACTGGCGACCTTGTTGAAGATGCCCGACAGGTTGCTGCCGAGCAGGGTGACAGCGACGATGATGACCACGGCGATCAGAGCGACGATCAGGCCGTACTCAACAGCCGTGGCGCCGCGGTCGCGCGACTCCATGATCTCGGACTTCTTCTGCAGCATGAGCATGTGAGCCTTGATGGCGAGAGTCTTCATGATGTTTCCTATCCCTGAGTTCGAGCGACCCAACTGGCCGCTGATGGCTTAAGGACTACCGACGAGCCCTACAGAAGAAAGAGTGCCGGTGGCTGCTCTCAGCGATCGCTCGCGAAACTCTCATTTCGCTCACATTCACTGGCGCGTCCTACAGCCGCTCGCCCGCAGTTTCATCGACCGTCACTGCCGGGACGCCGCCGTCACCGTCGAGCACGATCTGCCCACGTCCACCGCTCTTGGCGGCATACAGGGCTCGGCCCGCTCGTGAGATGACCTCCTCGAGATCCTGGCCCGGCTGCCAGACTGCCGCGCCGACCGAGACCGTCGCGGGTATCGGCCCTGCGGTGGTGCGGATGGGATGCCCGTTGATCGACCCGACCACGCGTTCGAGCGCCGGACCGGCACTCGCGCCATCCACTGCTACGGCCAAGAGGAACTCGTCGCCGTCCCAGCGGGCGACCGTGTCGTGGGCCGGCAGGCTGTGGCGCAGGCGACCCGCGACAGCCTGGAGGAACTCGTCTCCCACATCACTGCCGTACTGGTCGTTGACGTTCTTGAACAGGTCGCAGTCGAGGAAGGCTACGACGCGGGACGGGCCTGAATTGCGCGTACCGAGAGCCCTGATCGCGCCGCGGCGGTTCAGGAGCCCGGTCATCGAGTCCAGATCGGCCTGTGTCTGCAACTGGAATTGCATCGCCTTGCGTCGCTGTTCCGGCGCGACGGCGGCAACCTCAGCGATCTCCAAGGCTGTCGGAAGCGGGCGAATCACCTGGGACGAGCATCAACGCCAAGGCGCCAACGAGCGTCACCGCCGAAACGACCACCACGAGACCCATGGGCGCGAACACAGCAGCGAGCATGGGCACGGCGGCCATCAGGGCAACGAAGACCGCATGCTGGTCGGTGCCAACACCAAGCGCGAAGACGATGACCAGGACAACCAGCGGCAGCACGACCCCCTTGGTCACTTCGGACTTGCGGCTGCTGTCCACATCCACTCCTTGATCGTCACGGCACTGAGCCACCCGTTTCGTGCGGAAGCATACGCCCGAAAGGGGCAAATCGCGGGATGCCCGGCACGGGACCCCATCGCGGCCAAGTGGGGACCTTGGTCCCTACTCTCGGGGTCGGTCTCCCTTGTCGGCAACCCGCCCCGGCACGCCATGCTGTGGCCATGACAGACCAGCAGGCCTATCAAGGCAGGATCGTGGTCGGCTACGACGGTTCCGAGTCGGCCGAGCACGCTGCCGCGTGGGCCGCCGCCGAGGCACATTCGCGTGGGCGCGGTCTGGTCCTCGCACACGCCGTCCTGCCTCCCGTCACCACGGGTGGGCTCGGGGTGGGGCTGCCCCCGAGCTTGGATCTCCTCGAGCAACTGGAGACACAGGCCAAGACCCAACTGGAATCGGTCGCCGCCGGCTACCCGAGCATCGACTGCACATGCGTCGTCGCCGTCGGTGCGCCGAGCGCCGTCCTGCTCGAGGCTTCCGAGTCGGCGGAACTGGTCGTCATCGGCTCACGCGGTCGCGGTGGCTTCGCTGGCCTGCTGCTCGGATCGGTCGGCGCCCAGGTTGCCGCCCATGCCGAGTGCCCCGTGGTCGTCATCCGGAACGTCGCAGCCGAGGGTGCCGCCGGGGTGGTCGTCGGCATCGATGGGTCGCCAGCGGCGGAGGCCGCGCTCGCCTTCGCCTTCGATGTGGCCAGCCCCCGCGCCTGGCCGGTCATGGCCGTGCACGCGTGGGATGTCCCGGCCTACGACTTGCTCATCGTGCCCAACGGTCCCGTACCCGTCCCGCTGTCCGACGTCGCCGACGATGAGATTCGCCTCACCGCGGAGGTCCTCGCCGGCTTCCGTGAGGACTACCCGGATGTGGAGGTCGAGGAGCAGCTCGTCCGCAGCCCAGCCGTCAAGGCTCTCGTCAAGGCCTCGTCCAATGCCGCCCTCGTCGTGGTCGGAACCCATGGCCACGGACCGACCATGGGCGCTCTGCTCGGTTCGGTCAGCAACGGCCTCCTGCACAAGGCGAAGGTTCCGGTCGTCGTGGTGCCGCCCACCGCTCCCGAGCCGAGCGCAGCATGAGCACCGCCGAGGCCGTGGGCAGCGGCCGAGGCCGCGAGCCGACGGTTGCCCATCTGATGTCGCAGCCGGTGCTCACCGTGGAGGTCGGTGAATCACTCTGGGATGCCTGGCAGCTGCTGTTCGTCTCCGGGCTGCGTCACCTCGTGGTGCTCAACTCCGATGGCTCCAGCCTCGGCGTGCTCAGCGACCGCAACATCCTCGCTGAGGTGCCCGCGACCGCTGAGCACCTGAGTGACCGCAAGGTGGGCGATGTCCTGGCCATGGTGCCACTCGTGAGCGTGCACCCGGCCGACCATCCGCTCGTCGCCGCGAAGGTCATGGCCGCCAACTCCGTCGAGGCCGTTCCCGTGCTGGACCCCGGCGGCCGGCTCGTCGGCATCGTGACGGAATCCGACGTCGTCCGGTGGCTGGTCCGCTGACCTTGCCGCGTTGCTCGTAGGGTGTGGCCATGGCTGCCGCTGACCGACTTGTCTGGATCGACCTCGAGATGACCGGGCTCGATCCCGCGACCGACGAGATCGTCGAGATCGCCTGCATCGTCACCGAGTCCGATCTCACCGAGCTCGATGCCGGCATCAGCCTCGTCGTGAAGCCCTCGGATGCACCGCTCGCCGCCATGGACGACGTGGTGGTGCGCATGCACACAGAGTCCGGCCTCATCAATGAGATCCCGCAAGGCATCACGCTCGCCGACGCCGAGGCTCAGGTTCTCGAGTACGTGCGCAGCCACGTGCCCGAGGCGCGCAAGGCACCACTGGCCGGCTCAAGCGTCTACGTTGATCGCGGCTTCCTGTCCGTGTACATGCCGGACCTCGACTCCCACCTGCACTACCGGCTCGTCGATGTGTCGAGCATCAAGGAGATCAGCCGACGCTGGTTCCCCCGCGTGTACTTCGCCACTCCGGAGAAGAAGGGCAACCACCGCGCCCTCGGCGACATCCGAGAGTCGATCGCTGAACTGCGCTACTACCGCGACACGGTGTTCGTCGAGCAGCCCGGTCCGGACACGTCAACTGCGCAGGCGTTCGGCGTCGCGCACGTGGTGG
>JAPLBU010000377.1:5569-6388 GCA_026392575.1 Actinomycetota bacterium
AGGTCACGAAGGTCGCATCAAGCTCGAGCGCGGCTGCAGCGAGCAGGCCATCTTGAACATCGCCGGCTTGGAGCCGATGCTCCCGCAGCAGGGTTTGGAAGATGTCCCATCGCCGCGGGCCCGGTTCGTGAATGACCACCGATGACGACACGTCGAGGTCATCGATGGTGGCAAGGACATCGTCGATGGTGCTGGGGTTCACCCAGATGCGCGCATTCGTCAGGATCCGCATTGCCGACGCGATGACCTCAGGGAGCAGAAGCACCAGATCGTCGCCGCGCTGTGCCAGATCAAGCCAGTCTCGCGACGCCGCGTGCCCCTTCGCATCCTGACGAAACGCATTCACCAGCACATTCACGTCAACGCAGAGCATCAATCGGCTGCCCTTCGTCCATCAGGTCGAGTAGCGCGCTGCTGTCGTGCAGGTCAACACCGGGCAGGGTGCCTCCGGTCTGCTTCGAAACCCTTAGCGGCCGCACCTCACCGCGGTCCAGATGCCGCGCCAGCGCGACACGCAGCGACTCCTCGACCAGCGACGTGACCGAGCAACCGCGACGCGCGGCCGTTGCCTTCACCTCGCGGTAGAGGTCGTCGTCGATGTTCAAGGTGGTCCGCATACGAGGCAGATTAGCAGATCAGGTAGGCAGATTTCTGCCTCGCACGTTGTTCGGTATGCTTCCACTCCCCTTGCCATAGGGGGTGGAATTCCGAGGCACTCATATGCCGATGAACACCATGGTGGGTGTAGCTCAGCTGGCAGAGCGCCGCGTTGTGGTCGCGGATGTCGCGGGTTCAAGTCCCGTCACTCACCCCATGAAA
>JAPLBU010000121.1 GCA_026392575.1 Actinomycetota bacterium
CTCACTCGTCGCGACATCGTTGGCAGTCGGCACGGTGGTGCGGGCGAGGAGGAAGGCGAAGACGGCAAGGCCCAGGCCACCGACGATCAGGACAGTGAGAATCAGCCAGCGCAGCCAATGCCTCTTGGCGCGCGGCGGGGGAGCAGCGGGTCGCTTGGCCGGCGTGCGTTTCGCCGGCCCTTTGCTTTGGGCCACAGGTCCTCACGTTGTCAGGGGAAGGTGACTACTTAAGAAGATCACGCGGGGTGGGCAGAGCGCGTCGCGGCACGCCGTCGCCTAGGACGTATGTCGTCAGCAGGAAGTTCCAGTGGCAGTGCTGGCAGACCTCGACGACGTAGACCTTGAAGTACCCGAACTTGTGCGCCATGCCGGGCAGGTCCGCGGTTTGGCGGATGCGGCCGGAGTAGGGGCCGAGTTCGTCGCCGTACACGTAGGTGACCGTGACCAGGCCGTCATCCCGGCACGCCGGGCAGTCCCGGCCGACCAGTTCGCCATGGAATCGGGCCGCCTTGAGGAGGTACGGATCGGCATCGCAGAGATCCGAGGACAGGCCGCCGCCGTTGAACAGCCGCCGCAGGGCGGCGCGGCGCTCCAATGCGTGGTCGACGACCGATCGGGGGCGCTCGGGGTGGGCGACGGGCTCAGCCGGCGGCAGTTCCCCGGAGGACTTCGTGCGTCGGCTGGCCGTTGCGGACTCACCGCGGGCGATCGTTCCGCGGATTGCCGTCTTACGGGGCCCTGCCATGCGGCCAGAGTCTACGGGTGGGCTCGGAATCGAATTTTGATATATCGGATTGATATGTTGTACTGAACTATGGCCAAGCGGCACGACGTCCTCGAGTTCGCCGTCCTGGGCGTCCTATCCGAGGGCCCGCTGCACGGGTACGAGCTCCGCAAGCGCCTCGCCACCGTGCTCGGCCCCTTCCGGGCACTGTCCTACGGCTCCCTGTACCCCTGCCTTCGCCGCCTGCAGGCCAAGGGGCTGATCGACGACGTCGCCCTCACGCCGGCACTCGACTCGGCCGCCCCGGCGCTGTCCGCCCGCCGGGCACGCGTCGTCTACGCCATCAGCGCCGACGGCAAGGAGGAGTTCGGCACGTGGGCCAATGAGCCCGGTCCCGAGGCCTGGGAGGACGAGGGTTTCGCCGCCCACCTGGCCTTCTTCAGCCGTACCGAGGCGCGGGTCCGACTGCGCATCCTCGAAGGCCGCAAGTCGCGCCTCGAGGAGCGCGTCGACACCCTGCGTGAATCCCTGACCCGCAGCCGCGAGCGCATGGACGCCTACACACTCCAACTTCAGCAGCACGGGCTCGACGGTGCCGAGCGCGAAGTGCGCTGGCTCAACGAACTCATCACCAATGAACGAACGTCCCTCACTAAGGAGCAGCAATGAGTTCGGTTCGCGTAGCAATCGTCGGCGTCGGCAACTGTGCTTCGTCGCTCGTCCAGGGTGTGGAGTACTACAAGGACGCCGATCCGGCCGAGTTCGTCCCCGGCCTCATGCATGTGCAGTTCGGTGATTACCACGTCCGCGACGTCCAGTTCGTCGTCGCGTTCGACGTCGACGGCAAGAAGGTCGGTCTCGACCTGTCGGAGGCGATCAACGCGTCCGAGAACAACACCCTGAAGTTCGCCGACGTGCCGCCGACTGGCGTCATCGTTCAGCGCGGCACCACGCTCGATGGCCTCGGCAAGTACTACCGCGAGACGATCACCGAGTCCGATGCCGAGCCGGTCGACGTCGTCGCCGCCCTCAAGGACGCCAAGGTCGACATCGTCGTCTGCTACCTCCCTGTCGGCTCCGAGGATGCCGCGCGGTTCTACGCCCAGTGCGCGATCGATGCCGGCTGTGGCTTCGTCAATGCCCTGCCCGTCTTCATCGCCGGCACGCCCGAGTGGGCCCAGAAGTTCGTCGATGCGGGCCTGCCCATCGTCGGCGACGACATCAAGAGCCAGGTCGGCGCGACTATCACGCACCGCGTCATGGCCAAGCTCTTCGAGGACCGCGGCGTGATCCTGGATCGCACCTACCAGCTCAATGTCGGCGGAAACATGGACTTCAAGAACATGCTCGAGCGCGACCGCCTCGAGTCCAAGAAGGTCTCCAAGACGCAGTCCGTCACGTCGCAGGTCACCTCGCACGACATGGGTGCACGCAATGTGCACATCGGACCGAGTGACTACATCGCATGGCTCGACGATCGCAAGTGGGCGTTCGTGCGCCTCGAGGGTCGCGCGTTCGGCGATGCCCCGCTGAACCTGGAGTACAAGCTCGAGGTGTGGGACTCACCGAACAGCGCCGGCGTGATCATCGATGCCGTTCGTGCGGCGAAGATCGCCATGGACCGCGGCATCGGTGGACCGATCCTGTCCGCCTCGAGCTACTTCATGAAGTCGCCGCCGGTGCAGTACAACGACAGTGAGGCGAAGCAGGCCGTCGAGGACTTCATCGCCGGCACGATCGAGCGCTAGCAGAAGCACCGACACAGAAGCACCGGGAGAAATCGGCGACAAATGCCGCAACGCCCCCCGTCCTTACCCGTTTGTCCCGGATACCGGGAGAAACGGGTGATGGGCGGGGGGTCTGGGGCATTCTTTGCCGATTTGTCCCGGTGCATCATTGGTGCCTCGCTGATTTGTCCCGGTGCCTTGTTGATTTCTCCCGGGCATCGACGGGCTGCTGACGGATAGCGTCACGGCATGGAATACCAGACGATCTTCGAGCCCTTCCGCATCCACTCCGTCGAGCCCCTCAGGCTGACCACCGAGGACGAGCGCCGCGAAGCCCTGGTGACCGCCCACTTCAACCTGTTCTCGCTGAGATCGCGCGATGTGATGATCGACCTGCTCACCGACTCCGGCACTGGAGCAATGAGCCGCGACCAGTGGGCCGCCATCCAGCACGGCGACGAGTCCTACGCCGGGTCACCGTCCTGGGAACTGTTCCGTGATGCCGTCCAGGAGCTGTTCCCCTTCGCGCACGTCATCCCGACACACCAGGGCCGCGCCGCAGAGAAGATCCTGTTCTCCCTCATCGGCGGTCCAGGGACGTTCATCCCGAACAACACCCACTTCGATACGACACGCGCCAACATCGAGTTCAGCGGAGCTGTCGCCACCGACCTGGTGATCGACGAGGGTCGCGACCCACAGTCACGGCACCCCTTCAAGGGCAATCTCGATCCGGCGAAGCTCGTCTCCTACATCGAGGAGCACGGGCGCGAGAACATCCCGGTGATCATGCTGACCGTCACGAACAACTCCGGTGGCGGCCAGCCGGTATCGCTGCAGAACATGCGTGCGATCCGCGAGATCTCGCTCCGTTACGACATCCCGCTCTTCCTCGACGCCTGCCGGTTCGCAGAGAACGCCTGGTTCATCCGCGAGCGCGAAGCGGGCAACGAGGATCGTGAGGTCGCGGACATCGTCCGGGAGATGGCCTCTCTTGCCGACGGCATGACGATGAGTGCCAAGAAGGATCCGCTGGGAAACATCGGTGGCTGGCTGGCCATGAACGATGATGCGCTCGCAGCGAAGGCACGCACGATGCTCGTCCTCACCGAGGGCTTCCCGACCTACGGCGGCCTGGCCGGGCGTGATCTCGAAGCACTCGCCGTCGGCCTGCATGAGGCCGTCTCGCATGACTACCTGCGATATCGGATCCGCTCCACTGCCTATCTGGCCGATTCCCTGCACGCGAGCGGCATCCCCGTCGTCCAGCCGCCCGGCGGTCACGCTGTCTACATCGATGCGCGCGCCATGCTGCCGCACATCCCGCCGCTGCAATACCCCGGACAGTCCCTCGCGATCGCCCTGTAACTCGCGGGCGGCGTGCGCGGTTGCGAGATCGGCACCGTCATGTTCGGTCGCCAGCCCGACGGCACGGAGCAGCCCGCGGCCATGGACCTCGTCCGACTCGCCATTCCGCGTCGCACCTACACCCAGAGCCACATCGACTACGTCATCGAGGTGTGCCAGCGGGTCGCGGATACCGCCTCCGAGCTGGGCGGCTACCGGATGACCTCCGAGCCGCCAGCGCTGCGTCACTTCACTGCCGAGTGAGAGGTGCTCGCCGGTCGTGACTTCCGTCGGCTCTATGGCGTACGGCTCGTCGCACAGTTCGGCGACGGGCTACTGCAGGCGGCCCTCGCGACATTCGTGCTCTTCTCCCCCGAACGCGAGCCCGATGCGGTCAAGGTCGCCACTGCCTTCGCCATCCTGCTGCTCCCGTATTCAGTTATCGGACCCTTCGCCGGCGTCTTCCTCGACCGGTGGCGACGCCGCAACATCCTCGTCCGAGCGAATCTGCTCAAGGCGCTGCTGACCATCCCGGTCATCGCCCTCGTCCTCTCCGGCAACGACGGAATACCGCTGGGGCTGAGCGTGCTCGTTGTCCTCGGCGTCGGTCGTTTCGTCCTGGCCGGCCTCAGCGCATCACTGCCGCACGTCGTGGAGGGTCGCGACCTCGTCACCGCCAATGCCCTGACACCCACCTCCGGAACGATCATGGCCGCGATCGGTGCCCTCGGTGGGGTGGCGCTGCGCGCAGCCGTCGGGGGCGGCGATCAGGGCAGCGCCATCGTGCTCGCGTGCGCACTCGTCGCCTATCTCGGCTCGGCCGGCATAGCCCTGCTGATTGCGGTAGACCGGCTCGGACCGGACGGCACCCGACCAGCCGACACGATGCGTGGCGTCGCCGTGGGATTGGTCGAGGGCATCAGCGAGCTGCGGCTGCACGCCCAGGCCGGGCGGGCGATCGCGGTCGTCGGTGCGCACCGGATCGTCTTCGGCGTGCTCACGGCGGGCGGCCTGCTGCTCGTCCGCTACACCTTCAATGCCGTCGTCGCTGCCGACAGCGCCCTGAACGAATTCGCCCTGCTCACGGGAGCTGCGGCCATCGGTGCGCTCATCGGAGCGATCCTCACCCCCGGGGCAAGCCGCCGTTGGGGGTCGGTCAACTGGTCGGTGTTCGCCCTCGCCCAGGGTGGCGTCATCGGGATTCCGCTGGTCATCGTCGGTGCCATGATCCCGTCCTTCCCCCTGCTCCTGGCCGGCTCGCTGAGCATCGGCTTCACCGGTCAGTCGGTGAAGGTCTGCTCGGACACCCTCGTCCAGCGCTTCATTCCGGACGACCATCTCGGCCGGGTCTTCGCCCTTTTCGACATGATCGTCAACGTCTGCCTCGTGGGTGGAATCACCCTCATGGCACTGGCCTCTCCGACGACCGGACAGGCCCCGTTCGTCTATGCGGCTTCCGGTTTGCTGCTGGTCGGGACTGCCCTCTGGTATCACCGACACGGCCCCCGTAGAGTCCGCAGCACTGCCTAGGGGCGGAACCACGACGAAAGGCACGAACATGAGTGATCAGGTCGCGACGGAGAAGCGCTGGGGAGCTCGGTCGATCGCCTCGCTGCTGATCTTCATTATTGCCACCGTGCTGCTCGTCCCAGCCCTCGTCGGGCACTGGGGACACCGCACGGTCATCGACAGCGAGCGCTACATCCAGACCGTCGGGCCGCTCATCAACGAGCCCGCGGTACAGGAGGCCCTCGCTACCGCGGTGACCGACGCCGTCGTGGCGAAGGTCGACACCACCTCCCAGGTTGAGGGCCTGCTCGGCAACCTCTTCCCGGACGCCGGCTTCACCGACCAGCTCGCGGCCCCCCGCCGCGCAGAAGGGTCTCGTCCTCGTCCTCGAGGGCAAGGAAGGCGGCGTCGTCCGCCTCAGCGGCGACAACCTCGTGCTCGACACCTCCGTGGCACTCCAGGCAATCCAGCAGAAGCTCGTCGACAGCGGCATCACCGCCGCAGCCAACATCACGATCCCGGAGTCAGACCGTGAGATCGTCCTGGCGAACACCCCCGGACTGGCTCAGGTCCAGACCGTCTACCAGCTCAGTTCCCCGATCCTGCAGTGGCTCCCGCTGGTCGTAGCGATCATGTTCGGCCTGGCCATCGGTTTCGCCCGCCGCCGCGCACGCACCGTCGTCGCCACAGGCATCGTCCTGCTGGTGTCCGGTGTGGTGATCCTCGCCGGCCTGGGCGTCGCCGAGACCGCATTCGTCAACGAGCTCGCCGGCACCCCCTGGGGTCCGGCCGCAGGGGTCTTCTGGGCGACGCTGCTCGACTACCTGATCGCGGGCACGCAGGCCATCGTCACGCTCGGCATCGTCGTGATCATCGCCGGCTGGTTCGGCGGCCGTACTCGCCTTGCACGAGCGGCACGCGGACAGGTGACCACCGGGCTCGACCAGCTCAGTGGCCGCATGTCCAGCGGGCGCCCCGGCCCGATCCCCGCCGACAAGGTGGGCTACGCGCGTTGGCTCGTCTACATCGTGGGCGTGGCGATCGTGCTCGGCTCGGACGTGATGTCCGTCTCCAGTGTGCTGTGGGTAACCGCCCTGGTAGCCGGACTCGTGACGCTGGCTCAGCTGCTCGCTGGTGGCGGCTCCGGCGAAGCCACCTTGACCGAGACTCCCTCCGTGGGCGAAGCGACGATCGTGTAGTTCTCGCCCTCACCCGGAGCGGCGAGGACCACTCGGCCGTCCGCCACGGCCGCCTTGTACTTCGCGTAGTCGACGGTGACCTGATCCGCGTAGGCCAGTGAGAAGTCGCGGATCGCGTTGTCGAACTTCGTGCTCACCCCGAGATAGGCCGCGATCGCAACCGAGTCGCCGGCCCGAGCGTGCGCACGCGCCAGGGCGCGACCGCACGCAGTGGCGTAGGCCAGGAGTGACGATTCAGTGAAGGTCGACGGGTCCATCGAGTACTTCATGTCGCGCAACTGCCGGAGGTAGTAGTCCTTCCCGCGAGGTCCGCGCACCCAGCCGAGGAACACGTCGGACGCGGCCTGCATGATCTGCTGCCCAACGACCACCCGCTCACCTGACTGCTCGTAGACCGACGGCTCCGTGAACGGCTCGAGGACACTCGGCACCGCCTGCTTGACCTGGAGAACCAGGAGGTCGTCGGGATCGCGGCCCTCCAGCAGGAGAACGAAGGCCAGCAGGCCGACGCTGCCGACACCCACGACCTTGTGGGCGAAGTCGATCAAGTGATACCGGCGCAGCAGTTGCGCGCGGTCGGGCGGAACCGTCGCCTGATATTGGTCGACCAACCCGGTGAGGATCGCATGCACCTCACCCTCCAGCGGAACACGCATCAGCAGCGGAGGAGTGCTGATGAACCGCCGCTGGCCGTCGACCAGCTCGGTCATCTTCGAGATCGCCGACCACATGTCACGGCTTTTCGCCTTGGCAGTCGCCTTCACGATTCGCTTGCCAGCATTCGTGTTGCCTTCCTGGCTCATCCACTGCTGGAGCACCTCGACGCTGACGCGGTCGTACCAGATATCGATGTCGGCCATCTCTGTGTACTTCGTCATCTGCGTGCGGTAGGCGGAGCCAACGGCCGCCGCCGCGATCGCGATCGCAGGCGACGAGAGCTTGACGTCGCGTCCGGCAAGGACGAAGGACGCTGACAGGCGCATGACATCCCACTCGAACGGGCCGGGATTGGTCTCGTCGAAATCGTTGATGTCGAACACGACGTTCCGGTCCGGTGCGGCGAACATGCCGAAGTTGGAGAGATGGGCGTCGCCGCAGAGTTGCGTGACGAGCCCGGAGTTGGGCATCGAGGCAAGGTCGGTCGCCATGACTGCGGCAGCGCCGCGGTAGAACGTGAAGGGACTGACGGCCATTCGGCTGTGACGCAGCGGCAGCAGCGCCGGGACACGCGCCGTCTCCTGCGATGCCAGCAGCTCAACCGGGCCCGCCCGGTCC
>JAPLBU010000117.1:0-8379 GCA_026392575.1 Actinomycetota bacterium
GAGCTCGCGAACCACTCGTCCATTGCGGTCGTAGCCGTAGACACGGAAGCGGGCTGCCTGCTTGGCCATCGCTCCGTCGGCGTCCTTATAGGGACCCTCAGGAATCCCGCCGGGGATCTCCGGCCCGAAGTAGAAGGCGTCCCGGCTGTTGCCAACCCGAGCGACGCCCAGGCCGGGGTGGATCGCCACCCGCACGATGTCGCCAAGGCCCTGGGCGCTCGCCCGCTGCGGGATCACCGCCAGAGCAGCAGCTCCGGCCGAGGCTGCGAGGAACGATCGCCGTGAGACCAGGTTCACCATGGCCGCCATCCTGCCGGACGGGGATGGGAAACGGACGCGGCAACAACGAATGGGCGATTACGGACGGATCACTCGGCAGCGGTCGTGTCCCGTGGGGATGGCCGTCTTCGCTTCAGCAGCCTCCTAGGCGACGGTGCCGAGCTTGCGAACCTTGGGCATGCCTGCGGCGCGCTCCTCGGCTAAGTCGCACGCGGCCTGCATGGCGAGCCACGTTCGCGCAGTGCTGACTCCAGCGGCCTCCAGACGAAGGGCGAGGTTGGGCGAGATCCGAGCGTGCTCGTTGATCACTCGGCTCAACGTCACACGGGAGACACCAAGACTCTCAGCAGCATCGGAAACCGAGACTCCGAGTTCGCCAAGGACGTCTTCCCGCAGGATGGCGCCCGGGTGCACGGGGTTCTTCATGCTGTCCACACTCCTCAGTGGTGGTCCTGATAATCGACGAGCTCAACGTCACCATCGATGAATCGAAAGGTGACGCGCCAGTTGCCGTTCACCCACACTGACCAGCGATCGGCGAGCCTGCCGGACAATGGGTGGATCCGGAAACCCGGGATGTCCAGATCCCGCGGCCCCTGGGCGACGTCGAGCGCAGACAGAATGCGCCGCGACTTCGGCGCGTGGGCAGCTTGCACCCCTTTGATGGAGTCGCGTTCGTACAGCGCCTGCAATCCCTTGTGCCGGAAGCCCACGATCACGAGTCAAGTGTATCGTGATGCGATACACGATACAAGTCTTTCGTGTGGCAACCACGGGAACGACTTGAGAGGCTGGCCCCGTCGCGCTTCGTCGCCACGGCACTGGCCGAGCCTCGCGCAGGATTACGGACGGACTACTCGGCAGCGGTCGTGTCCCGTCGGGATGGCCGTCTCCGCGTCGATGTACTCGTAGCCGGGGCAGTTCCAGACGCTGCCCGCCAGGCCGAGGTAGATCTGCTGGCCGATGTTGTCATCCATCATCGTCGAGCAGCTGAGCCCAAGGTTGGGATCGGCAATGCACACCGGATAGGGCGCCGTCATGCGACCCAGCTGGATGAGCCGCTCGAGCGGAACCCGGCGTGCCCCGGCGAATCGCGCAACCGCAGCACTCGTCGCTGGCCGGATGTCGACTGATCCGAATCCCAGTCGGCACGTCTCAGACTGATGAGGGGAGACGCAGGGTGCGTCTGTCCAGGACTCGTCCGGCCCGAAGCGGACGACCTCATGGGTTCGCACGAGCAGGCACTCAAGCCAGATCATCTCCGTATAGACGCGACGGCAGGAGACTGATCCGTCCGGGGTCGTGAACACCGTGCGGGTGATCGCGTCGCCTACGCCGGAGTCGAACGGTGGCCGCGGGACGGTGGCGACAGTCACGTCGCCGGCAGGTGCAGCAACAGCGCCGAGGGACGCGGGCAGGATCAATCCAGCAATGACCACGACGGTGGCGCCCAGAACGGACGCGCGATGCTGCCACTTCATGACTACCCCTTCACGATGCTGACCGATTTGAACGCTACGCCGCATTGGCGTGACTTTGCTCGCCGGACGAGTCACCACTGAACGCTCGATCAGGGCGGCGTCGTCACCGCGAGGGCCTGCCGGATATCGCGTCATCGGCCATGCCGGGGGTGGACCAAAGTGCAGCCTCGCGGGTCCACAAAGTGCAGCGCCGCCGTGTCGCAAAGTGCAGTGTGGAAGGCACCGGTAACTCGATCACGAGGGGGCATCCATGGCCGCCCGCCCGCGAAGCTACCCGCATCGGCCGCGCGTCCTCGACACGGTTCTCCATGACCCCCACCGTGCGCAAAGGCTCCTCCGCGCTCTGGCACGAAACGTTGCCATGGATCACGCGATCGCTCGCATCACTGCGGAGGCCGACGGCGATGAGACTCCATTGTCGAGAACGAGGGCCTGGGGGCGCCCGACCCGCTTCAGCGGCCTGTGGTGTGTGGGCAGCGATTCCGCGGCGCCGGTCCAGCGAATCCGCGACCGCAAGAAAGCGAATCCGCGACTGACGTAGCGTTTGCGCTGATCAGGCGGTACATTGCCACGGTGAGATCTACCGGACGGTCTAGCGCTATCAGGACCCGGAACGCCATGTCGCTAGTCGAGGAGACTTTGGCAGACACGCCCGTCACAGTGCTCCAGGGGGCCAGGCAGGTCGGGAAGAGCACGCTAGCGAAGGCCATCCTCGAGAACCGGGCGGCCCGTTTCGTCTCCTTGGATGCCGCGGCTCAGTACAACGCCGCAACCGCCGACCCTGACGCGTTCGTACGACAGACCCATGACCTCCTCGTCGTGGACGAAGTGCAGCGTGTGCCCGCATTGATCCGCGCAATGAAGGACGCAGTGGAGGAGGACCGGCGTCCTGGCAGGTTCCTGGTTACCGGCTCTGCCAACGTGCTGCAGCTCAGTGGCAGCGAAGAGAGCCTGGCAGGGCGAGCAGAGACCGTTGTCCTCTACGGGTTCAGCCAGGGGGAACTGGCCGGTCATCGCGAAGACTTCGTCGACCGCGCACTCGCGGGCGACACCCAGGCCCTTGGGGCGCGCTCAGGAGAGTTGACGCGTGCGGAGTACCTTGAACTTGCCTGCGCCGGAAGCTACCCGGAGCCGTTGTCACGCGAGGGCAGGCGGCGCAACGCATGGTTCGACAACTACGTCAGCCGCATCATCACTCGGGACGCAGCCGACGTAAGCAAGCTGGCACATCTGGATCGGCTACCGGATCTCTTACGGCTGCTGGCCGCCAGCACCTCCGGCGAACTCGTCAAGAGCCGCATCGCGAACGATGCGCGCATCCCTGAGACGAGCCTGCCCTCCTATCTCGCGCTACTTGACACCCTTTACCTCACACACTCTCTCCCTGCATGGGGAGAGAACCTGACCAGCCGGGTCACCAGGGCGCCGAAGGTGGCGCTACTCGACACCGGCCTTGCAGCCCGCCTGAACAATCTCACGGCCGCCGCGATGGCGCCCGGCGCTGTCAGCACGGCCGCTGGAGGCATCCTGGAGTCCTTCGTCGCAGGGGAGCTACGCCGGCAACTCGTGTGGGCCGATACGGCGGCAAGGCTCTTCCACTTCCGCGACCGGAACGGTGCAGAAGTGGACATCGTCATCGAGAGCGAGGATCGCCGCGTCGCCGGCATCGAGATGAAGGCCTCCGGTTCGCCGTCAAAGGGCGACTTCAGACATCTGGTCTTGCTCCGAGACAGGCTTGGGGCCCGCTTCAAAATCGGGGTCGTCTTCCACACCGGGAGAGAAGCCGTTCCCTTCGGAGACCGGTTGCTGGCGTTGCCGTACTCCGCGCTCTGGACCTGACCCCGAACCCACCGACGCACGCGGCAGCCCAGCCCATCCGGATACCTGGGGGTATTCGGCTCCAGGGCGACATTTCGTGGCGACCGTCTGGGAGCGTGAGCCGGCGTGGGCCGCGTGCGCTGGGTAGTACCGTGCCCGCATGAACAGGAAAATGATCGTCTTCCCCGTTGTCGCCTGCCTCGCCTTCCTGTTCTCCGCGCAGGCACCCGCTGCCGTGGCCGATGACCGCGCCACCGCGACGAAGGCGTCCCCCGTCATCCCGCGAGCGTCCGTCGTCCTGGCAAAGACGGGGGACGGCCCGAGCGCCGTGGTCGTCGATCCGTTCGGCGGCGTGTACACGGCCGATTCGCGGGCCAACACCGTCACGAAGATCACGCCTGAAGGCGATGCCGCCGTCCTGGGCACCACGGGCAAGGCGCCGATCGCCCTCGCACTGGATTCGGTCGGCAACATCTACACCGCCAACAGCGGCGACAACACCGTCACCAGGATCACCCCCAGCGGCGTGTCATCGCTGTTCGGCTCGACCGGCAACAAGCCGATGGGGATCAAGGTCGATGCGGCCGGCAACGCCTACACCGCCAACTATCTCGACAGCACCGTCACGAAGATCACCGCCGCTGGCATCTCGGCCACGTTGGCCGCGACCGGCAAGCACCCACTAGGACTCACGCTGGATCCGGCCGGCAACGTCTACACCGCCAACGAGGGCTCGGACACGGTCACGAAGATCACCCCCGACGGCACCCCGTCGACGTTCGGCACGACCGGAGGCTGGCCGCAGGCAATCGCGATCGATGAATCGGGCAGCGTCTTCACGGCCAATTGGAACTCCGGCAACGTCTCCCGGATCACCTCGGCCGGTGCCTCGAGCATCATCGGCACAACGGGTCGGCGCCCCATCGGCATCACCCTTGACCCGAACGGAAATATCTACACGACGAACGACGGCTCGGACTCCGTCTCCCAGCTCACGCAGGATGGCCAGTCTCGGATCATTGCCAAGGCCGGTCGTCGGCCCGTGGGCATCACCTCGGACGCGGCGGGCAATCTCTTCGTGGCCAACGCCATGTCGAACACGGTGTCGCAGATCTTCCCGCGTCCGCCGATCCGACCCCACGTCGTATCCCTCACCACCGTCACCGTGGCGTCGCCCAGCAACCCCGCCGCGTGGATCATCCCGTTCTACAACGACGTCTACCAGTCCAGTGCTACCTGCCAGAGCGCCCTGCCCGCTGTCGTGGCTGCTACTCAGGCGAACCCGGACCCCTCGGTGCAGAAGGTCGCGTCAACATCCTGCATGCAGGTCGGCAGCGTCCCCTACACGTACGACATCGCGGAGACGGAACTGACGGTTGCCCAGTGGGTTGTCTTCCTGAACACCGTGGATCCGTTCGGCAGCAACCGCCACCACCTGTGGGATGCACCTGAGAGCTCCAACGTGTGGCCGAAGTTCGGCTCCATCAACCGCACTTTGAAGGCACCGCCGGGGCAGCGCTACTTCGTGGCATCGTCGGCGTGGGCGAACAAGCCGTACAACTCCGCGGACTTCACCCGGGCGGCTCGTTTCGTCAACGCGGCCGGAAACGGCAAGGTGCTCTCGAAGAAGACCTCCTTCGTCACCACGGTCTCAGGCGAGCGACTTCAGCTGACTACCTATGAGGTGCGTCTGTCTCCCAAGACCGAGACCGGCATGTACTCCCTGAAGAATCGCAAGGCCACGCGTAACTCCCAGACCGGCTTCATGGTCTCCAGCCAGGACGAGTGGATCAAGGCCGCGTACTACGACCCGAAGGGCGGCGGAAAGTTCTCGTACTGGGACTACCCCACCAATCCGGGTCTGTTCGTCAACTGCGCGGTCGACAAGGCGGGCTGTGCCGAAGGCGAGCAGCCCACGGCCACGCTGCTCGACATCAACGGCAACGTCACCAACGCCGGAACCCAGCCCCTGGCCACCTTCGAGTCGCTGCCCGGCATTGCTCCCGACTGGTGCCCGCAGCCGTTCACTGCAGCCCAGTGCGCGCAGACTCCGGTGAAACTGTTCCCCGCCTATACGGGGAATGTCAGCTCGGTCGGGCAGGCGCTCACCCGCTCGCCATGGGGAACGCTCGATCAGGGTGGCAACGTCGTGGAGATCACCGACACGATCGCCCCGCCGCCCGAGCTCGGTGATCCGAAGATTGTCTGGCGTCGTTGGCACGGCGGCGTCGTCACCGCTACGGCGTACCAGATGTGGCTCTCCGCAGTCGGCGTAACGCCGCAGACGGTTCCCGGCTACTCCATCAACCCGTTCCGCGGGATCCGGGTCGTCGTCCAGGGGCTGTAGGGCCTCGGGATCTGACGGGTCCCGTCACGTCTGGGCGCACGCTCGACCGCCTCATTCGAGCATCAGGCGCGACTCTGGACGTCACCTTGCGAGCGGCCCGGACCGCGCAGGGCAGTCTTCTGACCGATCTGCGCGACCACGCAAACGAGATCCGAGGTGCGGCACGCAAGCGCCGGATCCGAAACGTTCGCGTGTTCGGGTCCGCAGCCCGGGGCGATGAGACATCCGCCTCCGACGTTGACCTGCCCGTCACGTCGTCTTCATCCCCAGGGATGCTCACCGTCCATCAAGCTTTTCCGCTGCCGCTGCCGCTGCCGCTGCTGTCTGGGACGCTGCCGTCGCCTACGGCACGGGTCTGCACGGCGGGTGGCAGCCGTGGGTGCCCTCCAGAGACCCGGCGGTACATGGTGACTAGGCGTGCGAGCGCGCCCTCGGGCTGACAGGATGCTGCAATGGCTGATGTTTCCCTTCCCGCCGACGTCGACGTAATCGTCGTCGGCGCAGGCTTCTCCGGGCTTGCCGCCGCCCGCGACCTCGTGCGCTCGGGCCTCCGCGTGGCGCTCCTCGAGGCGGGGTCGCGCGTCGGCGGCCGCACCCTCACTGTCCACCAGGCCGACACCTGGATCGAGCTGGGCGGCCAGTGGATCGGTCCGGGGCAGCACCGGGTGCTGGCGCTCGCGCACGAGTTGGGCGCACGAACGTTCCCCACGCCCACAGACGGCGAGGACCTGTCGTGGGTGAACGGTGCGAGGCGCGACCTGCCCGCTGACGCCGTGGCGGCCTACAAGCGCGTAGTCGCCGAGATCGACCGGTTGGCGTCATTCGTGCCGCCGGAAGCGCCGTGGACAATGCCTGGAGCAACCACCTGGGACCGCACGACAGTTGAGGACTGGCTGGCCGTCCAGGTCCCGGTCGCGAGCATCGGTTGGTGCGTGCTGAACGAGGCGCTGAGCGGGCTGATGTCGATGCCGACGAACGAGTTCTCGATGCTCACCTTGCTGCACAGCGCCGCGACGGAGGGCTCCCTCGCTGCATCTCTCGGCATCGAAGGTGGCGCCCAGGAATCGAGAGTGGTCGGCGGTCTTCACGTGCTCGCGACGGGCCTCGCCGAGCGGCTCGGGCACCTCGTCCACCTCGACGCACCGGTACGCGAACTGGTCTGGGAGGCCGACCAGGTGTTGGCAGTGACGGATCGCGGCCGCGTGCGGGCACGCAGGGCCGTCGTAGCCCTGGCACCCAGTCAGGCCGCCGGCGTGCTGTTCACCCCGGCCTTGCCCGCGCGCCGGGCAGCCCTGCACGACGCGATGCCGCTGGGCTCGGTGATCAAGGTCAACGTCGTCTACGCACGACCTTTCTGGCGCGAGGCGGGACTGTCGGGCGCAGTGTCGGATCTCGATGGCCCGCTTACCTTCGCGATCGACAACACCACCCCCGACTGTGGTCTGGGTGTCCTGGTGGGCTTCTTCTCAGACAAGGCAGCGCGCTCCCACTCCGACGCAGTGCTGGGTGCGAGCGCCGCCGACGTGCGACGTGGTCTGTGGACCGAGCAGGCCAGGCGTTGGTTCGGCCCCGAGGCCGCCGAGATCCTGCACTACGTGGACAAGGACTGGTCGGGGGATCCGTGGATCGGCGGCGGCTTCTCGGGTGTGATGAGACCCGGTGAGTGGTCATCCTGCGGACCGGCATTGCGCGATCCTGTAGGACCGTTGCACTGGGCCGGCAGCGAGACGGCCACCAAGTGGACCGGCTACGTCGAGGGCGCCCTGCTGGCCGGCGAGCGGGCCGCTGCCGAGGTGGCCGACGAGCTCGTCGGGCGCACCTGACGCGGATCAGGGCAGGGTCTGCACACGCCGCCGGCCGGGCCTGAGTGAAACGCCCATCCGCAGCGCCGTATCCCCTCCTGGTATCCCGTTCACAGCCTCAGCAACTCGCAGCGCGCTTCGATCATCCGCCCGACCGTCCGGCCCCCAGTCAGATCCCCGCGCATCGCCCGATCCCCTGACTCTGCTGGCCTCTTCCCGATCACTTACGCCGGTGACTCGCGGGTCTTTGGCCCGGTGTCGTCGTCGGGGTCGTCGTGGCGGGGTGTCGAGCGGTCGGGCATCGCGATGAGACGTGACACCGGCCGGCCGAGCCGCTGCGACGCGCGCTGCGGGATCCAGCCCTCGCGCGGGACTGCGTCCATCAGCGCCTGTGTGTACTCGTGCTGCGGCGCGGCGAGCACGTCGTCGGTCGCACCGCGCTCCACCACCTCGCCACGGCGCATCACCACGATCTGGTCGCTCACCTGCTGCACCACGGCGAGGTCGTGGGAGACGAACACGTAGGTGATTCCCAGACGCGACCGCAGGTCTGACAGGAGGTTGAGCACCTGTCCCTGCACGGAGACGTCGAGAGCGGAGACGGCCTCGTCGAGGATAAGCACCTCGGGCTCGGCGGCCAGAGCGCGCGCGA
>JAPLBU010000117.1:8398-16324 GCA_026392575.1 Actinomycetota bacterium
GACAGCGCCTGCGGCCGCAGCGGCTCGTGGCGCTCGTCTAGGCCCACTTGCTCGCGGAGCTCGCCGATGCGCGCGCGCCGACCGTCCTTGGGCAGCTCGCTGTGCAGTCGGAGGACCTCGTCGATGCACTCGCGCACGGTCTGGCGCGGGTCGAGCGATGAGTACGGGTCCTGGAACACCATCTGGGCGGCGCGAGCGCGCGCCCGGCGTGCCTTCGCGCCGCTGTCGGTGCCCCGCTCGACGCCTGCCACAACGATGCGACCGGCTGTGGGCTGCTCGAGGCCCACGATCATGCGCGCCACCGTCGTCTTGCCCGAGCCCGACTCGCCGACGACGGCGAGCGAGCCGCCGCGGGCCACCGTAAACGAGACGTCGTCGACGGCCACGATCTCGTCGTGGGCGCGCCCGCCTCCGGTCACCCGGAAGACCTTGCGAAGGTTCTCGACTTCCAGTGCGAGTCCGTCGGTCGTCGTCACAACTCACCCCGCAGTGTGTCGATCTCGTCGCCGATCTCGTCGATCCGATGGCAGGCGACCTGGTGACCGTCGACCTCGCGCAGCTCAGGTCGCTCGGTCCGGCAGTGGTCGACGGCGAAGGGGCAGCGCGCGGCGAACACGCAGCCCTCGCCGACCTCGAACGCCGAGACCGGACGTCCGGGGATGGTCTGGATGCGACGACGGCTGCCGAGCGCGGGCCGCGACGTCATGAGTGCCACGGTGTATGGGTGGCGGGCCTCGCGGTGCAGGCTGCGCGAAGGTGCCACTTCGAGGACGGCTCCGGCGTACATCACGGCGATGCGGTCGGTGACGGCTGCCGCGAGGTCAAGGTCGTGGGTGATGACGAGGAGCGACAGCCCGCGCTCGGTTCGCTGCTCGCCGAGAATCGCCATCACCTCCTCCTGTGTCGTCACGTCGAGCGCCGTGGTGGGCTCGTCGGCGATGAGAAGCTGCGGCTGCATGCTCATCGCTGCCGCGATCATGATCCGCTGGAGGAGACCCCCGGAGAGTTGGTGCGGATACTGCGCCATGCGTCGCACGCCGTCGGGGATGCCCACTGACGCCAGCAGCCCGAGCGCGCGCTCGGTCGCCTCCTGCCGCGGGACGCCGGCTGCGAGCATGCCCTCGAGCAGCGAGTCGCCGTTGGTGCGCACCGGGTTCGTGTGCGCGCGAGGGTCCTGGTAGATCATTCCGATCTCCGCGCCGCGCAGCTGTCGCAGCCGGCGCGAGCCCATCGCCAGCACGTCCTCGCCCGCGAAGCGCACGGCGCCTCGAGGCCTCCAGTCGTGGCGGGTGAGACGCATGATCGTGCGAGCAGTCATCGACTTACCTGAGCCCGATTCGCCGACGAGACCGACCGACTCTCCGCGCGCGATCGTGAGCGTCACGTCGTGCACGACCGGCAGCAGCCGGCCGCCGACCGGGATGTCCAGACCCGTGTGCTGGAGCTCAAGCAGTGTCTCGGTCATCGCGGTCTCTCCAGCCGCAGGGCGAGGCGCTCGCCGGCCACGTTGACGAGGAGCACGACCACCACGATCGCGATGCCCGCCGAGATGGCCTGCCAGGGGTACCCGTTGAGCAGAGCGGCCTGACCCTCGGCGACCATGACGCCCCACTCCGGGATGGGCGACTGCACGCCGAGCCCGATGTAGGAGACCGCCGCCAGGTCGACCAGAGCGGCTCCGAACGCGAGGGCCGCCTGTGCGCGCACCATCGGCATCACGTTCGGCACCAGGTGCCGCCAGCCGATCGCCCACCCGGACAGGCCCATGAGGGTGCCCGCCTCGATATAGGCCAGATGCCGCTCGCGCATCGCCACGCTGCGGAGCACGCGTGCGAGGTAGGGGGTGTAGGCCAGCGAGAGTGCGATCACCGGGGCAATGAGACCCGGCCCGATGATGGCGACCGCGATCACCGCTACCAGGATGCCGGGGATAGCGAAGAGGATGTCGAGCGCCCGGGACACGATGCGGTCGTACGTCCCACCGATCCAGACCGAGCTGATCGTGAGCGAGACCCCTGCGATGGTCGCCAACAAGATGATCAACGTCGGTCCGAGGAACGTCAGACGCGCGCCGTAGATGAGCCTCGAGAGAATGTCGCGCCCGAGGGAATCGGTCCCGAGCAGATGCGCGGCCGAGGGCGCCTGATTGGCGTCGAGGAGGTCGATCTGCTCCGGCGGGTAGGGCGCGAGGAAAGGCGCGCAGATGGCAACGACCACAAGGGCGACCAGCACGACAGTGACGACGGTGAGCACGGGGTCGAGGCGGCGCAGCACTGTCCCCACCGACCATTCATGGGGCGCCGTCGCGAGCGTGCTCACGCCGACATCTTCGACCGCAGTCGGGGATCGAGCGCGACCAGTGCCAGATCGGCGACGGTCGTGGCGACCACGAACGCCAGCACGAAGATCATGCTGATGGCTAGCACGACGTCGTAGTCCTTGGCCAACACCGACGTCACCAGAAGCGAGCCGATGCCGCCGATCCCGAACGCGGTCTCGACCACGATGGATCCAGCGACCAGCGCCGCCAGTGCAAGGCCCGAGATCGTGATGATCGGGATCGCGGCGTTACGCAGCACGTGTTTGGAGAAGATCGCGCGTGGAGCCAGGCCCCGGCCGCGCGCAGTGTCGACGTGCTCCTTGCCCGCCTGCTCGCGGACGCTGGCTCGGGTGATCTGTCCGACGTAGGCGACCCACGAGATCGCGAGCGCGATCGCGGGCAGCGTCAGGTGCCACAGTTGGTCGCGCAGGTCGCCGTTGCTTGTGCCGAGTACGGGAAACCAGCCCAAGTTCAGGGCGAACACCTGGATCAGGATCATCGCGGCCACAAACGCGGGGATGGAGATGCCGAGAGCGGTCACCACCACGACCGGCCAGGACAGCCACGAGCGGACCGACGGCAGCAGACCGAGCCCGATGCCGAACACCAGGATGAGCAGGAAGGCGTAGCCGACGAGCAGGAACGTGACCCCGAGGCGCGGCTCGATGAGCGAGGCCGTGTCCTGACGGAACTGCAGGGAGCGCCCGAGATCGCCGTGCAGCGACGCCGCCAGCCAGGCGGCGTAGCGCACGACCACGGGTCGGTCGAGGCCTAGCTGCTGACGCAGCGTCTCGACCTGCTCGGGCGTGGCACGGTTGCCGGCGAGTGCGGTGGCAGGGTCGCCTGGTGCGAGGCTCAACGCCAGGTAGATCACGAAGCTGGCGACGAGCAGGGTGATCAGGCCCCTGCCGACGACCCTGGGCGCCTCCTTCACGGGACTGCTAGGACGCCGATCCAACCGACGCTAGCGACGGTTGGAAGATGTAGGCGAACGACGCCGTCGCTCCCGTGATCCGGTTGTTCATGTAGAGAAGCTCTCGGAGGCTCAGCATCGGGATGATCACCTGGGCCGGCTCATAGAGTGCCTGCGCCGCGATGATCTTCTCCGCACGCGACGGGTCGTCGAAGATCGAGCGGGCCTCGGTGACCAGCGCCTCGACCTCCGGGTTCTGGTAGCCGGTCCAGTTGTACAGGGAGTCCTTGAAGACGATGTACCCGAGGTAGTCGAGCGGGTCGGGCACATCGAGGAAGCCCTGTGTGAGCAGCAGGTCGAGGCCCTTGCGCGCGTTGGGGTCATAGAACGCCGACGAGAACTCCAGCGGCTGCATGGGCTTGATCTTGATGGTGAGGCCGATCTGCGCGGCCAGCTGCTGGATGAGTGCGCCCGTCTCGATCTGAGTCTGGTTTCCCGCTGCGATCGCAAGGGTCATCGGTGTCGCCGCGTTGCTGTTGCCGGCGATGAGTGCTTTGGCGGCGCTGAGGTCCATCGGCTTCTCAAAGGCGCTGTACGCCTTCTGGTAGGCGTCCGTCGCGGTCGGGTCCCAGGCGCCCGGCGGGAGCAGGGTGTAGTTGGCGTCGGCAGCTCCGTGGTAGATCGTCTGCGCCAGAGCAGCCCGGTCGATCACCATGCTGAGGGCCTGACGGATCTTCTCGTCGGCCGCCGGACCCGGCGCGTTGGGCACCAGCTCGATCACCTGCAGGCTCTTGCCCTGGTAGACCTTGCCGGTTGTGCTCGCCTCCAGCGCCGGGAGCTGCCCGGGGGCGATCTCGTAGGCGCCGTCGATCTCACCGGTCTTGAGGGCCTGGGTGAGCGCGGTGGTGTCGGTGACGAACCGGATCTCAACCTTCTGCGGGAGGGCCTTGCCGTCCGGGTTCCAGTAGCTCGGGTTCGCCGACAGGAGGATGTTCTTGCCAGCGTTCCACGCATCGAACTTGAACGGGCCCGAGCACATGACGCCGCCGGTGGCGTTGCCAAAGTCCTTGCCGGTCTTCTCGACGAACGCCTTCTCGACCACGACGCCCGCGACGGTCGCCATCTCCTTTACGAAGAGTTCGTCGGGCTTCGTGAACGTCACGGTGAGTTGGTGCGGCCCGGTCGCCTCAATCGCCTTCACGTTGGCGTAGAACGTCGCGCTGTAACTGGCGAGGTCGGGGTTCATGTTGCGCAGCAGGCTGTAGGCGGCGTCCTCGGACGTGAGCGGTTTGCCGTCCCAGAACGTGACGTCCGAGCGCAGCTCGAAGGTGAGGGTGAGCTTGTCAGGTCCGTAGGTCCAAGACGTCGCGAGGTTAGGGCCGTAGGTGAAGTCCGAGTTCAGCCGTAGCAGCGGCTCGCAGATGTTGGACACGACCATGTCGGGGCTGTAGTCGGCGGCGTAGATGTAGTCGATCGACGTCGGCTCACCGAAGGGGAGGTCCCATACGAGACTGTCGATGGGCCCCTTGGCTTTCGGCGTGTCGGTGAGTAGCGCGATCGCCGGCGTCGAAGCCGCCGACCCGGATGGCGTCGCACTCCCGCCGGAGGAGCTGCACGCCGATAGCGCGGTGACCGACACAGCCAGCGCCACCACGAGTACCAGTGACTGTCCGCGCCAACATGGCTGTATCAACGTGCCTCCCGGAGACCGCGGCGTGGTCGCCGAGCGTGGTCGCACCGTGCCATGAACCCCATTGATAGTCAAGAGTGATGAAGAAAACGACCACCAAGGTGTTACAGGCGCTGCTCGCCTGCGGCGCGCACCTGCGCGATGACGGACGAGGCTAGCCGGCGTACGCCGCGCTCGCGGTTGGCCGGGAACTCCAACTGCGACATGGACCAGTGGCCGAACGCCAGCGCCAGGAGCTGGTATGCCGCCTCGCGACACACCACCGCCGGTGCACCGGGGAAGTCATCGCGAAGAGCACGGTAGAGGGACTTCTCGAACTCGAGGTAGGTGTCGCGGAGCTGGGCCATCACTAGGTCGTCGTGGCTAGCGACGCCCCATAGCGCGTCAATGATCGCGTTGTTGTCGTCGGGCGCGAACACCGGGCCAAGCAGGAAATCGACGAGCGCGACCGACCGCCGACCCGGCTTCCGACCCTCGGTGACCTCGTGCGTCTGCGCGATGTAGTCGCTCATCGTGCGATGTACGAGCGCCGATCTCATCTCGTCGCGGTTCCCGAGGTAGTGGCGGATGTGACCTCGGCTGTAGCCGGACTCCGCCGCGACGTGTTCGAGCGTCGCACCCTCGAACCCGTATCTGCTGACGCACCTGACATAGGCGTCGAGAATCTCTACGGTGCGCTGCGCGGCGCGACTGGGTCGACCCACGCAGCGCACCGTAGCGCAGTAGTAGCACGCAGGTTGTCGGCGGGGCCGTTCGTTGTTAGTCGACCTTGACGGACTACGGAGCCGCTGGCACACTCGGCCCCCACTGACGGCGGCTGAGGGGCGAGCACATGGGCAACGACATCATCAGGGTGGGCGCGGAGCCCGTGCCGGAGTCGGCGACGGAGTACTTCGTGCCGATGCGCGACGGGGTGCTCATCGCGACCGACGTCTACCTCCCCGAGGGTGAGGGCCCGTGGCCGGCCGTCCTCGTGCGGCTCCCGTACGACAAGGACAGCCGCTACGTCTTCTTCGACCGCATCGCTGAGCGATTCACCGCACGCGGCTATGCAGTCGTGGTGCAGGACGTGCGCGGTAAGTTCCGCTCTGGCGGCGAGACCGTCGGTCTGCTGAACGAGGCCGCAGACGGCTACGACTCGATCGAGTGGGTATCGACCCAGCCGTGGAACGACGGCATGGTGGGCATGTTCGGCGACTCCTACTACGGCTTCACCCAGTGGGCCGCCATCAGCGCCGCCCACCCGGCGCTCAAGGCGTGGGTCCCGCGCGTTACCTCCCACGACCTGTTCGCGCCATGGGTTGGCGACGGGGTGGAGGACGTGCCGTGGACCGTCATGGCCGATTATTTCGCCCACTGCTGGGTCGACCACGAGATTCAGGAATACCCGATCGACTACAGCCGGCGACCGTTGATCGACGCCTTCGAGGATGGGTTCCGTCGCGTGGGTGCCCGATCTCGGCTCTTCGACCTGCTCGTCCCCGAGCGCCAGCCGATGGACATCTTCCCCTTCGGCCACCCGTTCGACTCACCCCCCGTCCCTGTCCTGCACTGCGTGGGGTGGTTCGACAACCTGCTGATCGTCTCAATGCGCGACTACGAGGCGCTGCAACAGCGCCCCGACTGGGCGGCCGTGCAGTACCTGTCGGCCGATTCCACGGACCACGAGAACTACCACCTGTCGTTGGCCCCGATCGGGGATGCGGACGACCACCTGAATGACGAGCCGGCTCTGCAGCGGATGCTCGGCATCTACGCCGATCCGGCCATCAACTTCTTCGACGTCTTCCTCAAGGGCACGACCTCCGTGGAGTCCTTCCCGCGCGTCCAGTGGCATCTCGGGAACGTCGGCTACCGGACCGCCGAGTCGTGGCCGCCGCCGGGAGCGCAGCCGCGGGAGCTGCACCTGTCGAGCCTCTCAGGTGCGGCGACCTCCGTGGGCGGTGTCCTCGGCGGTGCGGCTGCGGGCGCCGACGAGGTGGTCGAGTGGGTCTACGACCCGAACGACCTCGCGCCCTCGACGGTGGAGAACTCGTTCGCGTACCTCCACGACTACCCCGACGAGGGCCCGTTGCTCGGCCGCCCCGACGCACTGGCGTTCTTCGGCGAGGTGGCAACCGAGCCGCTCGATCTTGCCGGCCCGGTGTCGCTTCGGATCAGGCTCGAATCTCGAACCGGGCTCGGGCCGCGTCGTGGAGATCGGCATGGGGCACGTGGGCTATCGCCTGCGCCCCGGACACAGATTCTGCCTCGCGATGCTCCCGAGCGACTTCCCCGAGTTCGTGCCGAACCCCGGCACCGCGGAGAACCGCTGGACGGCGCTCGAGACTGCCGTCTCGACCCACCGTCTACTCGGTGGCGACGGAGGTGCGGTGCTGGTCATCACCGTTCTCCCCGCGTCGAGCAGCGAGGTCGGTAGCCCCACCACCTGAGGTCCCGAGTCATTGGCGGACGTGAGCGGGAGGAGGCCGAGCTGCGAGCTCGCTGAGCATCAGCTGGGGACGCGCGGCCGCCTCGAACGAGCGCCGATAGTCGATGTATCCACGGGTGCGCGGGGCGTCGAGTGACTACAGGTAGGTCGGCACCCGATCGCTGGCCTCGACCTCGCTGAGGACCGTGGCGAGTGTCGTTCGGCCGCCGAGGTGCTCCTCGACGACGACGAGTCCCACCGCGACGAGGTGCTTGCGGAACCAGCCCTGCGCGTCTCGCAGGGCATTGGTGCGGGCAAGATCGGCCTCGGCGGTGTGTCGGTCGGAGAAGTCGATTCGGCTGGTCCACGTGCGGGCGAATGCGAGGGTCGCGATGAGGGCACCGTCGTTGCCGGTGTGGGTGGCGGCCTTCAGGGCGGCAAGGTAGTTCAGCCGGTAGACCGTGGGGATGATGATGCGCACCTCATTCGCGCGTGCGAGCTCGGCGTTCATCATGATTCGCGCGATGCGGCCGTTGCCGTCGGCGAAGGGGTGGACCTCGCTGGCCAGGAACATCAGGAAGACAGCGCGTGCG
>JAPLBU010000225.1:0-7838 GCA_026392575.1 Actinomycetota bacterium
AGAAGATCGACGCGATGGCGAAGAGCGTGAAGATGCCGTAAGCGATGGTGAGGCTGCGTGCGGCTACTGGTGGGAACGCGGTGGACACGACGAAGTTCGCGATCCAGTTCGCTGACGCTGCGAGGGCAAGTGCGGCCGCGCGGATCCGGTTGGGGAAGATCTCGCCGAGCAGCACCCACACGACGGGCCCCCACGACATGCCGAAGAACACCACGTACGCGTTGAAGGACAGCACGGCGAACGTCGCCATCATTCCGGTCAGGGACGGCTCGTATCCGCCGGTTCCGTTCGACACCTGTGGTGCCGTCCCGAAGGTCACGGTCAGCAGGGCGAGGGTGACGACCATCCCAGACGAGCCGATCATCAGCAGGCGCTTGCGACCGACGCGATCGATCAACGCGATGGCGACCAGTGTTGTCGCGACGTTGACCGCGTTGGTGATCATCGACGTGAGGAAGGCCTGGTCCTGGCTGAAGCCCACCGACTCCCAGATCAGGTTGGAGTAGTAGAAGACGGCGTTGATGCCGACGAACTGCTGGAAGGCCGACAGCAGGATTCCGATCCAGACGATCGGCAGCAGGCCGAACTTCGGGCCGCGGAGATCGCCCATGCTGAACTTGTGGTCGACGTCCATGGTGCGCTGGATCTCGAGCACCTTGGGGCCCTGATCGGTGGTGAAGACCGTCTCCAGCACTGCGCGAGCGTCGTCGAGTCGACCCATCTCGACGAGGTAGCGCGGCGACTCGGGGATTCGCCAGGCCATCAGGAAGTAGAGGGTGGCGGGCAGGAGCATGACGAGGAACATCCAGCGCCATGCCTCGATGCCGAACAGCCACTCCGACGTGGAACTGCCGGCCAGGCTGATGATGACGTAGTTGCTGACGCCGGTGGCGAAGATGCCGAGCACGATCGCGAGCTGCTGCAGCGAGCCCAGTCGGCCCCGTAGCTGTGAGGGTGCGATCTCGGCGATGTACATCGGGGCGACGACGCTCGCGACGCCGATGCCAGCGCCACCGATCAGGCGAGGCCATGACCCCGGATCCGAGGTCGAATGTCTGGGCGATGGCCGTGTTGGCGCCGTTGATGACGGCCGAGTCGAAACCGAACAGGAAGCCGCCCATGGCTGCCGTACTGGCCAGCCGGACCACACGTCCGGTCCGGTACCCCTCCACGGGGCCGCTGGCGGCCAGAACGGGCCCTCCGTGTGCCATCTGCTCCTCCGCGCTGGCCCGCTGGGGACCGGTCCCGGTGCCGGGACATCGACTCTGGCCGACCGTAGCGGCTAGAGCATGCCTTCGGGGGGCTTACCCTTGTCTAGTGCGATTCGTGACCCGACCCCTTGTTGTGGCCTGTGCTGCTGCCAGCCTGCTCGCCTCGACCGCGTTCCTGGCAGCCCCCGTGCAGGCGGCGAACACGCCCACCCCGTCCCCCTCTGTCGCCAATGCAGCACCGGCAGCCGTGGTTCCGGCGGCGCCGACGATCACGTCGGTCACCGGCGGACTGGTGAGCGGACAGCTCGTGGTCGCTTACACGCCCCCCGCCAGCGATGGGGGCAGTGCGGTCACCGGCTACGACGTGTCGATCGACACGCTCACGTGGTGGCCCTGCATCGGCACGGCTGGCACCTGCACGCTGACCAACCTCTCCAATGGGCGCACGTACTCGGTGTCGCTGCGGGCCGTGACCGCTGTGGGACCTGGCGCGGCGAGCGTGCCTGCGAGTGGTGCACCGTCCGTGCCTGTCGGGACCGACCCCGACAAGCCGAAGAAGCTCCCGATGCCGCACGCATGGGTCAATGCGACCTTCGACGCGGCCAGCAACATCGTCGGTGTCGATGGCACCGAGCGCAGCCTGGGCGTCGGCACGCTGCCGAAGCTGACGTTCTCGCGAGCGATCCCGGACAAGCGCGTCGTCGAGAGCCACCTGAAGGTCACGGCGCTGACCGCGGAGGGACGTACCCGCGCGATCAAGGGCGCCTGGGGCTGGCTCGACGACCGCGATGCCGTCTTCCGGCCGATCAACTACTGGCCCGGCCATGCCACCATCACCATCACCTCGACACTCGATCGGGCAGTGCTGGGCAAGTCCGGCAGTACCTACCTCGTCGGGTCGTCGAGCCTCGCGAAGGACTACACCTTCCGCACGGCTCGCAAGCTCGTCGCCAAGGTCGACGGCAAGCGGGTCGACATGCGCGTGTGGATCGACGGCGCGAAGGTCAAGACGTTCGGTGTCTCGCTCGGAAAGAGCGAGTGGGAGACGCGCAACGGCGTGAAGGTCATCGGGCTGCAGAAGGAGCCGACCCACACGTACACCAGCGTCTCGCTCAACCTCGACCCCACGGAGGAGGCGCCCTATGAGCTCGTGGCGCCCTGGAACACCCGACTGACTCCGACAGGTGAGTTCATCCATACGGCCTCGTGGGCCTACAGCCGCATTGGCCAGTACAACGGCTCGCACGGCTGCACCAACATGCGCGAGCCGGATGCCAAGTGGATCTACGACAGGACCATCCCCGGCGACGTCGTCCTCTACGAGAACACCGGTGGCGAGACCGTGCAGTCGTGGAACGGTCCCGGCGGCCTGTGGAACATCCCGTGGGCGAACTGGATCAGGAAGTCGGCCCTCGGCAACCTCACTGGCACGGTCGACACGACCAATGTCACGGTGGGCAGCGGCGGCGGACTCGTCGGCGCCTGACACCCAGGCGGGGTAGCGTCGCCTCGTGCTCCTGCTCCACACCTCTGACTGGCATCTGGGCCGGTCCCTTCACGGGTTCTCGCTGCAGGCAGAGCAGGAGTCCGCGGTCGAGGCCGTCATCGCGCTCGCGGCCCGGCGGGCTGTCGACGTGGTCGTCGTCGCGGGCGACATCTTCGACCGGGCGGTCCCGCCCGTGGAGGCCCTGCGCCTGCTGAACTCGGCACTGGCCCGGCTCGACGAGCTCGGCGTGCTCACCGTCATCACGGCAGGCAATCACGACAGCGGCGATCGGCTCGCCACGTACTCCGGGCTGCTGCGCGACAGAGTCCACATCGTCGGGTCACTGTCCGATGTCGGAACAGCGATCGAGCTTGTCGACGACCATGGACCGATACTGCTCTACCCGCTGCCGTACCTGGAACCCGACATCGCGCGCCACGAACTCGCGGGCGATGGTGACGTCCTCGCCCGCAGTCATGAGTCCGTGATGACGGCTGCCCTCGCGCGCATCGGAGCCGACATCGCGTCCCGCGGCGGTCCGCGCGCGACCGCGCGCGATCGCGGTGGGGCATGCGTTCGTCGCCGATGTGGCCGTCTCGCCCGACATCACGACCGACAGCGAGCGCGACCTGACGATCGGCGGCGTGCAGGCCGTGCCCTCGGCGCTGTTCGCGGACCGCGGGCTGTCGTATGTGGCGATGGGCCACCTGCATCGACCGCAGGTGATGCGCGATGTCGATCCCGCAATCGCCTACAGCGGCTCCCTGCTCCGCTACTCCCTGTCGGAGGCGGGGCACGGCAAGTCCGTCGCGCTGGTCGAGGTGGGCCCGCCTGGCGTGCCGGTCGTCATCGAGCGCATCGCCCTTCCCGAGGGGCGGGGGATGGCCCGGCTCACGGGGGCGATCGACGATCTCCTCGGCGAGGCGCATGCCGCCAACCGGCAGGACTTCGTCGAGCTGATCGTCACCGATGCGGCCTATCCCGAGCGCATGCACGCGCGGCTCGACGAGGTCTTCCCGTTCGCCCTTCGCAAGGAGCACCGGCCGGCCGGGGTCGCCATCGACTCGCACGGAGCCCGTGGTGATGCGCGCGGTCGTGATCCCGTCGAGGTGATGTCGGACTTCGTCCACAAGGTCGCGGGCCGTGAGGTCACGGCCGCTGAGCTCGAGCTGCTGCGCTCGGTCTACGAAGGTGTGCGGCCGGGCTGATGCGCATCCATTCGCTGTCGTTCGCAGCCATCGGCCCGTTCGCGGGCGAGTACACGATTCCGTTCGATGCCCTGGGTGGATCGAGTCTGTTCCTTATCGACGGCCCCACTGGTGCGGGCAAGTCCACGATCATCGATGCGATCGTCTTCGCGCTCTACGGCGAGGTCGCCGGTCGGGGGTCGGATCGCCAGCGGCTGCGGTCGGACTTCGCGGCCGCCAGCACCGAATCGTTCACCGAACTCGACTTCAGTACCTCGGCCGGGCGGTTCAAGGTGCGTCGCACGCCCGACTACACGCGGGCGAAGAAGCGGGGCGAGGGCTTCACGGCCGTGGGCTCGTCCGTCGTGGCCTTCCGCTCCACGGGTGCCGAGGGCTGGGAGCCCGTCTCCGGCAGCAAGGGCGAGGCGGATGCCGAGATCCAGCGCTGGGTGGGGCTCACGAAGTCGCAGTTCCTGCAGACCGTGGTGCTGCCGCAGGGGGAGTTCACCAACTTCCTCGCTGCGGAGAGCAAGGACCGGCTCACGATCCTCGAGCGGATCTTCGCGACTGAGCTCTATTCACGCATCGAGGACGCCTTCGACGAGCGGCGACGTGCTGCCGAGCAGGAGCGGCACGACGCGGATGCCGCTGTCCGCACGGCGATCCGCGACGTCTACAGCCGGCTGCCGGACGACGAGGCGACCGACGATGTGCCGATCGAAAAGGCCGAGCGCCCGGCCGCTACGTCGGCCCTGACCGATCTGGTTGCCGACGTCGAGCACCGACTAGCGGAACAGTCACGCGTGGCAGCCGCCCTTGCCGCGGAACTCGAGGCACTCGATGGTCGTCTCGAGGCGCGTCGCGCGGGAGCACAGGCGCGACGACGGGTCGACGAATGCTCGGCCATCGTCCTTGCGGCCGAGGCCACGGACGCGACGTCGCGCGACGATGCGCTGGCGCACCTGCCGGTGCTTGCGTCGGTCGATGCGGATCCCGCTGAGCCCGCGGCGGCCGGTCGCGTTGTCGACCACATGCTCGGCCAACTCGAGCAGGCACAGGTGAGCGAGCAGGGCCTGCCCGCGGCCGAGCAGGCCCTCTTCGATCTGGACGAGTCGATCGTCGCGTTCGATCAGCAGATTGGGAGCCTTGACCATGAGCGCGACCACGGGCTGCCCGAACGGCTCAGGAGCCTTGCGGTATCTCTGGCGACCTGCCTGGCGGATTCCCAACGGATCGCGGCGGCGGCGGCGCACGAGGAGGCCGCCCTCGTCCAGAAACGTCTCGACGGGATGGCCGCGGAACTCGCCGGCGGACTCCATGACGGTGCGGCATGCCCGGTCTGCGGTTCGCGCGAGCACCCGCAGCCCGCGGAGGCCACCGATGGGCAGGTCACCAGCAAGGATGTGGCGGCGGCGACCCAGCGCCGCTCGGCAGCCGACGACCACCGGCACGCGATCGATGTTCAGCGTGCGCGACTGGCTGAGCTGACCGAGGTGCCCGACGACTCCGGATCCGCCGAGGGCCCGCTGGCGTCCCTTCGTCAGTTGGAGTCGGCCATCGAGGAACTGCAGCAGCGCAGTCGCACCCTCGCCGATAACCGCGCAGGGTTGGACCTGCGACGAGCCTCTGCGGTGGCTGAGCGAGACCTGGCCATGTTGGCGCTTGCGACGCGTCGCACGGCACTGCAGGACAGTCGCGGTGACTTTGCGACCGTTGCGCAGCGCGTCGCGGCACTATCGGCAGCGCGCGCGAGCCTGAGTCAACGCGAGCGAGCCGTCGCGGCCCTTGCGGCAGCGCGCGACGCTCTGGCTGCGGCCGATGCCGCACTTGCCGACCTCGTGGGCCGCTTGCCGGAGGCGGCCGACCAGGTCGAGACGGCCGAGCTCGCCGAGGAGCGGCGGGTTCGGGCCACTGAGTCTCAGGCCGCGGAGACCAGTCGGGCCAGCCTGACTTCGCTTGTCGCCGATCTCCGAGCGCGGGTGGTCAAGGTCGACGAGGCATTCGATCGGCACGACGCCGTGCGGACGCAGACCGCCGACGTCATCGCGCTGGCAGCGATTGTCCGCGGTGGAGACGGCAACCTGCTGTCGCAACCGCTCAGTGCCTACGTGGTGCAGACCATGTTCGATGAGGTGCTCCATGTCGCCAACCAGCGGCTTCGGGCCATGCTCGACGGTCGATTCGAACTCCAGTCCACCGAGGGGCGCACCGGCCGGAAGCTCACGGGGCTCGGCCTTGGCCTCGAGGTGCGCGACCTTCGCACCGACACCGTGCGCAAGACGTCGACGCTGTCTGGGGGAGAGAGCTTCTGCGCATCCCTGGCGCTGGCACTGGGCCTGGCCGACACCGTCCGCGCCCATGCCGGTGGCATCGAGATCGGCATGCTGTTCATCGACGAGGGCTTCGGCTCACTAGACATCGACCGCCTCGACGACGTGATGTCGGAGTTGGGTCGACTGCAGGCCGACGGCCGCACCGTCGGTGTCATCAGCCACGTCACGGAGATGAAGCGGTCGATCCAGGAGCGCATCGATGTCCGGGAGGTCGGTGCCCGCGAAGGCAGCACCCTCGAGGTCTCGTGGGTCGACTGAGCCGACATGACCCAGCGGTGGGCTGCGACACTGCGTCCATGAGCGCGTTCGACCAGGCCACGGCCGTGCACCACACCCAGGATGGTCTCTTCGACTGGTCGGTGCTCGACGGGTGGCAGCAGGGTCGGGGCGCCTGGGGCGGTCTCGTCGTCGGGGCCATCGTCAAGGCCGTTGTCGCTGCCGAGCCGGATGCCCGCCGACTCGTCCGTTCCATCAGCGCGCAGTTGATGGCGCCAGCGGTGGTCGGCGCGCACCGGATCACGGTGTCCCCAGTCCGCCAGGGATCGGCCATGTCCACGTGGGGGATCGATGTCGAGGGCGAGGGCACAGGCGTGGTGGCGCGGGCCGTCGTCATCACGGGCCGCGGGCGTACCAACGACACCAAAGACCATCACACGTGGGGCACCCTGACACGACCGGATGCGCCGCTGGCCGCGGAGGTGCCCCGGCTGCCGAGTGGTCCGCCCTTCCCGGTGTTCTTGCAGCACTGCGACGTCCGTCCGATCACAGGCCTGCCGATGTCGGGCGGGTCGGCAGAGACCCTCGGGTGGTCCGGCTACGCCGACCCTGTGCCGGTCACGGCCGCGTCCCTGCTGGCCCTCGTCGATGCCTGGTGGCCCGCGAGCCTGCCGCTGCTTTCCCAGATGCCACGCATCGCCACCGTGGACTTCACTGCCAGCCTGCTCATCGACCCGGCGACGGTGGCGATCGACGAGCTCCTGCTCCACCACTCCTTCGTCTCGGGGGCGCACGACGGCTTCACGAGCGAGCAGCGTCGGCTGTGGACGTCCGACGGCCGACTCGTCGTTGACAACATGCAGACCATCGTCGTGGGGTCCTGAGGGGCTACGCGGTTCTGCAGGCTCATGGCAAGATGCCGCCATGGAATCCGACACCCCCCTCACCGGAGCCATTGCGAGCAGCGTTCCCGGTATTGCGAACCGGCTGATCGGCGCCCTTGGCCCCGACCGGAGCCTCACCGAGCGCGTGGCTCTCTTCGCGGCCGCTGCCTCCGTAGGCCCGTCCTTCGAGCCCGGCCTGCAGCCGCGCCGGACCATCGACCAGGCCATCGCGACCGGCGTCATCGCCGCAACGACGCTGTCGGCGGTAACCGTCGCGCAGAGTGCCATCGACTCGGTCGGCCGACTCATCACGGGGGGTCGCACCGACAAGGCGTCGACCACGGCGCGGCTGGCGTTCACCGTCGGCACCGATCTGCTCATCGGTGCGGTGGCGGAGGGTCTGGCCCGCGCGTTGCCGCCGCATGAGGATGAGCGCATGCGCCGCGGTCTCGTCCGGGTCGTGGCGAGCCGTTCGGCACTGGTTGCTGCGATCGGCGCGGGGCTCTCGGCGGCCATCGGCG
>JAPLBU010000225.1:7867-13731 GCA_026392575.1 Actinomycetota bacterium
CATCGGCGCCGGCGACCTCGCCGCTGATCGCAATGCGAGCCGACGCTGGCTGACGCGTCTCCCGTTGGCCCTGCCGGCGGGCGCGGCCGTCTCGGCATGGCACATCCACCGAGTCCACAAGAACGCCGCCGCGATGGGCGACACGACGATTGAGAACGTGTCACTCGGCAAGTCCGTCGGCATCGCCGTGGGCGTCGGAGCCGGGGTCATCGGCCTGCAAGCCGGTGAGCGTGTCATCGCCCATGGGGTCTCGCGCGGGATCTCCCGGGTCGCGCCGAACTACGACGCGGTCTCCAACCCGGTCGGCCACGCCGTGGCTCTCGCCCTGCTGGGCGGCGGCCTGTACGCCGGCTACGAGTACGCCGTGCGTCGCGTGGAGCAGGGCGGGGCAGCTGTCGAGCCCGCCTACGAGGTCGCGACGCAGTCACCGATGGTGTCCGGTGGACCGGGCAGTGTCGTTCCCTTCGACACGCTGTCCCGCGAGGGTCGTCGGTTCGTGAACATGGTGCTCAGTCGCGACGAGATCTCCGAGGTGATGGGCGAGCCGGCCGTCGCCGATCCGATCCGCATCTTCGTCGGCCTCGACTCCGCCGCCGAGGTCGAGGATCGCGTCGACCTCGTCATGGACGAACTCGTCCGCACGGGGGCATTCGACCGCAAGGTTCTGTGCTTCGCGTCGCCAACCGGCTCGGGCTACATCAACTACGTCCTGGCCGAGGCCCTGGAGTACATGACGCTGGGCGACAGCGCGATTGCCACGATGCAGTACTCGATGCTGCCGTCATCCATGTCGCTGACGCGCACGGGCCTGGCGGTCGAGCAGAACCGTGACCTCATGCACGCTGTCACCGGCTACCTGCGGGGCATGGACCCCGAGAAGCGGCCGCGATTCGTGCTGTTCGGCGAGAGCCTCGGCGCGCTGACCATGCAGGACGTCTGGCGTCATCGCACGGTCGAGGCGATGGATCGCGACTTCGTGCACTCGTCGATCTTCCTGGGCACGCCGTCGGCCACCGAGTTCGCCAAGGCCTGGCGCATCAATCCCGCGAAGGTCGATCCTTCGGGCAAGGTGCTCGAGGTCGACAAGGTGTTCGCCACGTGCTCATCAGCCACTACGACGACCCGATTCCCAAGTTCGGCACCAACATCCTGCTGCGTCGCCCATGGTGGCTGGGGCCGGTCGACCAGCGCCCACCGCGTGTCCCGAAGTCGACGACCTGGCGTCCGGGTGTCAGTTTCGTGCTGACGGGCATTGACCTCGTCAACGCGATGGATGTCATCCCCGGCACCTTCGGGCGTCGAGGCCACGACTACCGCGAGGACATCGCGCGCTTCACCTCCAGCACCTACGACCTGCCCGTCACGGGGGTTCAACTGCGCAGCATCGAGAACGCGCTGCGCCAGCGCGAGCTCACGTGGGCGCAGAAGCGCGTTGTCACCGAGCAGGTCGCGCGCGCCCGCGAGGCGCTGCTGCGTGAGTTCAAGAACTGGGGTGTCAGCAGCGGCAGCGACAGCCAGGCCGACGCCGTGCTGCGTCAGGTGCTGGCTCAGCAGGTCGATCCCGCGGTCTGACGAAGGCCCGTGGGTCAGGTCGACGTCGGCTTGACGACCACGATCGTCTTGGCCGACTCGAGGATGCGCTCGACGTAGGCCTCGGTCTCCGGGAACGGCGGAACTCCGTCGTACTTCAGCACTGAGCCGTAGCCGGCGTTGTAGGCCGCGAGCGTGTTGCGCAGTCGGTTGCCGGTGGCGCCGCGCACGAGCTGGCGGTTGATGCAGTTCAGCTCGGCGGCCGAGTGAATGGCGTCGACGGGATCCCAGATCGAGGCCTTGCCGTCCTTGTTCGCATCAATGCCGTACTGGTCCCACACCGCCGGCATGAACTGGGCGATGCCCTGGGCGCCGGCGGGGGAGATGGCCTGTGCATCCCAGTCGCTCTCGGCCGCGATCTGTGCGGCGAGCACCTCGACGGGCACCGCATCGCACCGCTTGGCGGCCTTGATGATCACCGCCCGGAACTCGTCGGGCACGACGGCCGGTCCACCGAGCAGGCCCTTGTCCTGGGCCGTCCCGAAGGCCAGCCAGCTGCCGATCAGGGCGGATCCCACGAGGGAGACGACCAGGATGAGGGCGACGACGGCGCCGAACCGGGACCTCCGACGGGCGCCCGCGGACGCCTGCGGTCGGGAGGCGGACATGAGTCCACGGTAACCCGAGATCGTGGGTGTTTGTCCAACCCCGGCCCCGCGCGTACGGTGGCGGCGTGACCATCGAGCCCTCGGCGACCTCCGGCACGGGCCCGCCCAGCGGCACGCCGGACCTGTCAAAGGCCCAGGTCGAGGGGATGTTCGAGCAGCGGCTGGCCGAGGCGTTCGCCTCGCTGGGCTGCTTCAACCTCGCGGTGTTCGGCAAGACGGGCGTCGGCAAGTCCACCCTGGTGAACGCCGTGTTCGGCCGCGATGTGGCGGCGACCGGCGTCGGCAGTCCCGTCACCCGTGGGCTGGTCTACTACCGCCATCCTGACGGCTTCCTCGGGGTGTACGACTCCGAGGGCTTCGAGACGGGCACGGCGGGTGATGCCATCGTCGATGGCCTGCGCCGACTGGTGGCGGAGCACCGCACGCGCGCTGTCCACGAGCAGATCCACGCAGTCTGGTACCTCGTGCGCTGGTCGGATCGCCGGTTCGAGAGGGCGCAGGAGCAGTTCGTCCGCGAGCTCTCGTCCCTCGGTCTGCCCGTGATCGTGGTCATGACGCAGGTGCCGAGCCGTGACGGCGACGCTCACCCGGAGGCGATCGAGTTCGCCCAGTACATCGAGTCCCTCGGCCTGCCGATCCGCCCGGCGGGACGGGTCGTCCTCACGAATGCCCTCGTCGACACCTTCACCGACAGTCCGGTGTTCGGCCTGCAATCGCTGCTCGACGACACGTACGCCGTCATCCCGGAAGTCGTGGAGGCCGCATTGACGGCCGCCCAGATGCTCGACATCGGGCGCAAGAAAAAAGCCGTGGCGGCGATCATCAACCAGGCCGTCGTGGTCGCCGCTGGCGTAGGAGCCACACCGATCCCCTTCGCTGACGCGGTCCTGCTGGTCCCCAACCAGGTGACCATGATCGCCCGGATCACGGCCGCCTACGGCCTGCCGCCGAACAAGTCCCGTGCGCTGTCGACGGCCGGCGCCGTCGTCCTCACGGGTGGTGCCACGATGGCTGGGAAGTATGCGGTCACGAGCCTGCTCAAGTTCGTCCCGGGCGGTGCGATCGCGGGCTCGGCGATCTCGGCCACGGTCGCGGGGGCACTGACCAAGGCGGTGGGCATGGCGTGGGCGCGGGTGTGCGAGCACGCCCTCAGCCTCGATGACGCCGGCCGCGACCAGTTCCTCAACAGCTCACAGGTCACGGAGCGGTTCGTCGGCTACCTCAAGGAAGCGCAACGATATGGGCGGGGCAAGGCCTGACGAAGGGTGTTAGCGTCGGTCACGACTGAGGAGGAAGACATGAAGAAGGTTCTGCTCGTGGCGGCCGCTGCCGCTGGCGCTGTGGCGGGTGTCGTCGTGTGGCGCCGCCGTGGGGCCACCAGCGGGGTCTCGTCGACCGCCGACCTGTGGGCCGACTCGGTCTCGACGGCCGCTGACACGGCTGCCACCCGGGTAGCGAGTGCTGCCACCGCCGTCTCCGGCGCCGCGGACACCGCGGCCCAGAAGGTGGCCGATGCTGCTGCGACCCTGGGTGCGGGCGCCGCTGGGGCAGCTGACGCGGCCAGTAAGAAGGCCGGGGAGATCGCGGCCGCGACAGGCCAGACCGCCCACGAGGTCGCCGGTGTGGTGTCGGACGCTGCGGAGGCCGCAGCCGAGGACGCTGCCGCCGCCGACGAGCCCGCTGCCATCAAGGAGGCAGCGCCGGTCAAGAAGCCGGCGGCCCGCAAGCGTGCTAAGGCCGAGCCGGCCCCCGAGGCCTGATCCGTCTGCGCTCTGGGCGAACAGCGGAAGTTCGTACCCCTTCGACTCGTTCATGCGTGTGGCATGGTTGAGGTGGAGGTGAGTCATGCGAGCGCCAGCTGAACTGTTCACGCTGCACCGTGAGGTGCACTTCGACGAGCGACCGATCCTGCTCTACGCCTTCTCCGGCTTCGTCGATGCCGGTTCGGGTGTCCGGCTGGCCGCCGAGCACATCCTGGCCAGCTGCGACCACCAGCTGATCGCTTCCTTCGATGTCTACGAGCTCCTCGACTACCGGGCTCGTCGCCCGCGCATGACCTATGTCGTCGACCACTTCGCCTCCGTCGAGGTCCAGCAGATCGTTCTCCACGAGGTCACCGACGAGACCGGCCAGCGCTTCCTCCTGCTCACCGGCCCCGAGCCCGATTACCAATGGATGCGGTTCATGGCCGCCGTCGATCTGCTCGTCGAGATGTTCGACGTGCGCCTCGCGGTGGGCCTGTCGGCGATTCCGTGGCCGATTCCGCATACCCGTCCGCTCGGTATCACCGTGCACGGCAGCGAGCCCGATCTGGTCGCGGGCCATGTGTCCGTCATCGGTGAGATCGAGGTCCCCGGCCACGTCGGCGCCATGCTCGAGCTGCATCTCGGCCAGCAGGGCACGCCCTCCATGGGTGTGACCGCCCAGGTGCCGCACTACCTCGTGCAGTTCGACTTCCCGCGGGCCGCTTCAACACTGCTCGGCGGGGTCGCTCGCGCAACGGGCCTCGCCCTGCCGGTCTCGGAACTCGAGCCCGCCGCCGAGCGTGCCGATGCCGAGGTGGCCTCGCAGCTCGAAGGCAACGAGGAGTTCGCCACTGTGGTGGCCGCACTTGAAGTGCAGTACGACCAGATGTCCGCCATGACCGCCAGTGCGGGCGGTGGCATCGGTGATATGGCCGAGGGCGACATGCTCACGGGCGACGAGATTGCCGCCCAGGTCGAGCAGTTCCTCTCGAGCCTGCAGGACCCGGACGATCCGGAGAAGCAGACCGATTCCTGAGCAAGCCCTCATGGCCGTTGGCGATGAATGTCCGAATAGGGCGGTTTGCGATTTCGAGAGGCTTCCCCGCGGACTGTGAGGGTTCGGGCACGCGACCGTGATGGGTGCGTGAATCCCGATCGGTTATCTAGGTCTTGCCGCACTAGGGCGGCCAGACACTAGGAGCCACAATGTTCTTCAACTCGATGGATTGCGATTCCCGCAAGAAGCTGGCCGTCCGCAGCGGCGCCGCCCTCGGCGCGCTCAGCATTGCCCTCGTCAGCGCTGCTGCCCTGTCCCCCGCCGCGTCCGCTTCCACCGGCAGCGTCGTTGTGGCGAAGGGTGACAAGGGCGAGCACGGCAAGAAGGGCGAGCACGGCAAGAAGGGCGAGCAAGGCAAGAAGGGCGAGCACGGCCAGAAGGGCGACACCGGACCGGTTGGCCCCACAGGCGCCCAGGGCGCGACCGGCGCCCAGGGCGCGACCGGCGCCCAGGGTGCGACCGGCGCTCAGGGTGCTAAGGGCGACACTGGCGCTGAGGGTGCCGTCGGACTCGCATGGAACGATCCCAGCTGCAACGTGAGCCCCCAGGTTCGCGACGAAGACGACAAGGGCGACGAGGGCGAGCACGGCGACGAGGGTTCCCAGGGCGAGCACGGCGACCAGGGTGAGCGCGGAGATAAGGGCCCGACGGGCCCCGCTGGTGATCCGGGTGATCAGGGCCCGACGGGTGATCAGGGCCCGGTCGGCGCGACCGGCCCCGTTGGTGAGCCCGGAATCCAGGGCGAGACCGGAGCTCAAGGCGCTCAGGGTGACTGCGGAGATGCTCCGGCCCCATGCGTCGTAGCAGCCTCCGACCCCAATGCCCGCGTTGCTGTCAAGCCCGAGGTCTCTTACCGCGACAAGG
>JAPLBU010000371.1 GCA_026392575.1 Actinomycetota bacterium
GCAGGAAGCTCGCGGCCCCCTCGATTGTCGTGTTGTTGGACTCCGCCAGATCGGCAGATCCACCCCAGAACTCGGGCATGACTGTCGCGATGGCGTTGATGACCTCACCGGAGGCCTTGCGCGTGGCAATCGACGCGCCCGGCGCGAAGGCGGGGAAGGAGGACTCCAACTCGGCCGGCAACTCGTGTGAGAGCAGGCGGTCGAGGAGGCGTGCACGATCGGGGTGGGCAGTTCGCCACGCTGCGAGCGAGGCGTCCCAGTCGCTGCGGGCCACGTCGACGCGGTGGCGCAGGTTCTCGCGGACCCGAGCCAGCAGTTCTGTGTCGAAGGCGAAGTGCTCGTCGGGGTTAAGGCCAAGTAGCTCCTTGGTCGCACGGACCTCGTCCTCGCCAAGAGCTGATCCATGTGACTTTGCCGTGTTGCGGGCATTCGGGGCCGGCCACGCGATGGTCGTGCGCAACTGGATCAGCGTGGGACGACGGGTCTCGGCAACCGAGGCCAGCAGGGCGGCATAGAGCGCGGGAACGTCGACCGAGCCGTCGGGCCGCTGGTCAACTCGATGGGTCGCCCACCCATAGGCCTCGTATCGAAGGCAGACATCCTCATCGAACGCGAGGGCGGTATCGCCCTCGATCGAGATGTGGTTGTCGTCGTAGATGACGCACAGCGCGGCCAGCTGCTGGAGGCCGGCGAGGGATGAGGCCTCGGACGTGATGCCCTCCTCGAGATCGCCGTCGCCGGCGATCGCCCAGACCCGGTGGTCGAATGGGCTCGCACCGACGGGCGCCTCGGGGTCCAGCAGGCCTCGTTCGTAGCGGGCTGCCATCGCCATGCCGACTGCCATCGACAGGCCCTGACCGAGAGGTCCGGTGGTGGCCTCGACCCCAGCGGTATGGCCATGCTCCGGATGGCCCGGGGTGCGGCTGCCGGAGGTGCGGAAGGCCTCGAGATCGGCCATCGAGAGGCCGTAGTCGGACAGGAAGAGCTGGCTGTACAGGGTCAGACTGGAATGGCCGCCCGAGAGCACGAAGCGGTCGCGACCCACCCACGAGGGATCTCGGGGGTCATGGCGCATGAGCCTCTGGAAGAGCAGGTAGGCCACCGGTGCCAGGCTCATCGCGGTGCCGGGGTGACCGTTGCCCACCCGCTGCACCGAGTCGGCAGCGAGCGCACGAAGGTAGGCGACGGCGCGATCGTCGTCCCCACTCCAGTCGAGGGAGTCGCTGCCGGCAGGCCGAGCGGGATTCGAGGTCATGGCCAGACCCTAACGAAGCAGCCGAGGGCACGCAGCCGGGTGCACGGCAGGTAAGGTGAACACTCTCCGGCGGCCATCTGGGCGGTGCCGGCCTGGCGCAGGGAGACAGGTGGCCATCGAGATGCGACCTGAGGGTGAGGTCACCACCGCGACTCGCATCCGTGCGCATATTGCGCTGACCAAGCCGCGCATTGTGGAGCTTCTCCTGGCCACCGCAGTTCCGACGACCTTCCTGGCCGCTGGCGGCCTGCCGCCGCTGGTGCCCACCGTCGGCGTGCTTGTCGGTGGCACGCTCGCCGCGGGGTCGGCCAACACCTTCAACAGCGTCTACGACCGCGACATCGACGCGATCATGCGTCGCACCTTCCACCGGCCGGCCGCGATGGGCATCGTCAGTGTTCGGGCCGGCATGTGGCAGGGGGCGCTGCTTGCTCTCGCGAGTGCCGCGGTGCTCCTGATCACGGCGAATCTGCTTTCGGCGGTGCTGGCATTCGTGGCGATCGCGTTCTACGCCATCGGCTACACGATGCTGCTGAAGCGCCGCACTCCGCAGAACATCGTGTGGGGCGGCGCGGCGGGCTGTATGCCCGTCCTCATTGCATGGGCGGCGATCACGGGTTCGCTCACCTGGACTCCCGTGGTGCTCTTCCTCATCATCTTCTTCTGGACGCCACCGCACTACTGGCCGTTGGCGATGCGCTACCGCGACGACTACGCCGCGGCCGGCGTGCCCATGCTGCCCGTGGTTCGCACCGATGCGCAGGTCGCCAACAGCATCATCGCCTACGCCTGGGTGATGTTCGCCGTGTCGCTGGTGCTGATCCCCGTGGCGCCGATGGGCTGGGTCTACTCAGTCGGTGCCGTCATCCTCGGTGCGGCCTTCATGTGGGAGACCTACCTGCTCAAGCGCCGGATCGCGGCCGGAGCAGACTCGGTGACGGCAACGGCGATGCGCCTGTTCCACGGCTCGATCACCTACCTTGCGCTGCTGTTCCTGCTCATCGCGATCGATCCGTTCGTCTTCTAGGTTCTGGCTGCGCGGCCGGCCGGACTGCTATGAAGCGTCCGGATGGTGCACAATCTCCTCCGCTGCGATCTCCTCCGCTGCGATCTCCTCCACGGCCTCCGCGCCGACCTCGGATGCCCGGTGGTGCCGGGTCCGACTGCCTGCGAAGTAGAAGGCCACGCCGACGAGGATGAAGATGAGCAGGGGAATGGCCTCGACGAGGAAGTAGCTGACGCGTTCGTCGGCAGCCCAGCCATCGGGCAGATACGCATCGCCGAACCAGTCGTCGCCGAAACCGGGCAGCAGGAGCTGGACCGTCGCGAAGATCACCCAGGCGGTGAGCAGCACGGACAGGAACGGCGCCCACGGCGCCCGAAACGGGCGCGGGTGGTCCGGGTGAGTCACGCGCAGTCGCCACAGGGCCGGGAAGATGGCGATGTAGGAGATCAAGGTCGTCGATACGGCGATGCTGAGGATCACCAGGAAGTACTTGGCGGAGTCTCCGCCGCTCAGTTCGTGTACGGCGATCACCACGAGGGAGCCGAGGATTCCCGATAGAACGTTGACCCGCACCGGTGTGCCGTACTTCGCGGAAATCGCACAGAGGTATCGGGGTGCGGCGCCGTCGTAGCCGGAAACGGCCAGCGCGCGGTCCGAGCCCATGATCCACGCGACGCCGCTGGAGAGCAGGCACAGGATGAACAGGATGGCGCTCAGGGCTCCGAGGAGGGTCCCCAGTCCGGTCAGCGTGGCTATCCCGTCAGCGTCGACGCTGCCGCCGTAGACCGTGAACACTGAGCGCATCGCATCGATGAAGCCGCCGAGACCGGATACCTGGTCTGCCGGCAGCACGATAATCACGCAGAGCACCGGAATGCTGTACATGAGGATCGCGACGATGGCCGAGCGGAAGATCGAGAACGGCACGTCCTTCTTCGGGTCCTTCATCTCCTCGCCAGCTGCGCTTGGCAGTTCAAAGCCGACGTAGCCGAACATGATCACGCCGGCGAGGGCGAAGAGGCCCGCCTTGGTGGCACCGAAGTCACTCAGGCCCACACCGTGCACGCCGTTCTTGAAGGCGAAGATGATGGTGGACAGGGTGAAGAAGCCGAGCAGGATGAACCGTGCGTAGGCGCCGGCTATGGGAATGTACTTGCCGACTCGGAAGGAAAGGATCGCGGCGAGGGTTCCGATCCACACGAAGGCCATCGTGAAGACGTAGAACCAGAAGGTGTTCATCTCGTTGCCGCCGAGGAAGAACACGGACACGGTTGCGACGGCGACGATCGAGAGCGTTCCGCCGAACCACACGGGGTTCGTCACCCAGTACAGGACATTGTTGATCGTCGCGGCCAGCCGGCCGAAAGCCAGGCGAGCGCAGATGTAGGGGCCACCCTCCTGCGGAAAGGCGGTGCCGAGCTCGGCGAAGAGGAGGGCGCTCGGGATGAAGAAGGTGATGGCAAGGACGATGTTCCAGGTGAAGGCCTCGGCGCCCAAGGATGCCAGCAGGCCGATGGTGTCCACGCCGACGAGCGTGCAGATCGTGAAGAGCAGGATCTCGCGGCGACCGAAGTTCTTCTGCAGATGCTGGGTCTCGACCAGCGCATCGGACGTCAGATCCAGTTCGGTGATCGCGTCGGCGGTGAACTCCGTTGGCGCAGCAGTCATGGAGGGCTCCTAAGGATGCGTCACGGCCGATGTGGCCTGCGGCACGGAGCCGCTGGCTGCAGACTGTACGGATTCTGGAGCCAGCTGTCCGGCGTACGTCAACCTCGGGTGCGTAGAGCCGCGGGGATGAACAGCGCCGCGACCCACACGAGCGCAGCACCCATGGCGTGGATGGTCACGAGCGCGACAGGCAGACCGGAGAAGTACTGGGTGTAGCCGAGGACCCCCTGCGCCAACGCGACCCCGAGCAGCAGCCAGGTGCGTCGACGCGCATCGGCTGGTGCGGGGACGAGTGCGAGCGCGATGATCAGACCGACCGTCAAGCCGACGAACAGCAGAACGACATCGGCGTGCAGCCACGCGATCGTGCGCGGGTCGATCGCGAAGCGGTTCTCTGAGAGCGCATCGC
>JAPLBU010000401.1:0-3990 GCA_026392575.1 Actinomycetota bacterium
GCATCCGCGTCGGCTCGCTCGACCCGGGGCTGGCGGAGACGGAGTTCTCGATGGTCTGGTTCAAAGGGGACGCGGCCCGCGCGGCGAAGGTCTACGAGGACAGGTTTACGCCGGCGCGCGCGAGGGCGATCGCAGGAGCGACGACGGCATCGAGGGGCAGCCGCCCCGACATCCGATGCGCCTCGAGATAGCCCGGCAGGCAGCCCGGTACAGCGACCGAGCCCCACCCGCCGTGGAACACCTGCGTGCTGCTGTCTGCAGCCGAGCCCGTCCGGGCGAAGTCGACGATCACCGTCTCGAGATGGGCGTCGGCAACGGTTCCGCCGAGGCCCGGGACATCGACGAAGAAGTCGAGGAGGGTCGGTTCCTCGTCGGCCGCACCACTGAGCAGGAAGCCGCCGCCGCCCAGGCTGGCCAGCACCGGCTCCGACATCACCGCCGTGAATGCAGCGGCCAGCACGGCATCGACCGCCGAACCGCCCGCGGCCAGGATCGACGTGGCCGCATCAACCACCTCGTCCGACCCACCGGCGACCGCGGCGGAGCCCGGCGGGCCGCTCACGCGGGCCGGTGCGAAACCTCGACTCGTCACGCGTTGCACGTTAGCGTCGCGGTCATGACCGCGATCGCCCGACTGTCCTGGACCGCCATCGACTGCCCCGATCCCCGGGCCCTCGCGGCCTTCTACGCCGCCATCACCGGCTGGCCCGTCGATGACGAGGCATCCGACGACGAGTGGGTGCAGTTGCGGGCGGACGGGCCCGTCACTCTGGCGTTCCAGCGCGTCGCGGACTACCAGGCACCCGCGTGGCCCGGGCAGGAGCACCCGCAGCAGGAGCACCTCGACTTCTACGTCGAGGACCTCGACGAGGGCGAGCGCCTCGTGCTCGCGATCGGTGCGCGCAAGCACACCACCCAGCCCGCACAGTCGTTCCGTGTCTACCTCGACCCCGCCGACCACCCGTTCTGCCTCATCGCCTCGTAGCGGGCAGCAGCTCTAACCCAGTCTTAACCCTCCGAATGGTGCTGGCCGTCGCCCGTCGGGCGATACTTGAATCACAAGGCACGATCCTTACCCCTCACAAAGGACTGCACATGACGCACACGCGGACGACACAGCGGCTCCTGACCGCGACCGCAGCGATCGCGCTGATTGCCGCCGCTCCGGGTTTCGTCGGAGTCGCATCGGCAGATGATCTTGGCGGCAGCGGGCACCACAGTCAGAGCGGCCAGGACGGCAACCACGGCCAGAGCGGCCTGACCGCCGAGCAGTCAGCGAACACGGCGCTCGTCACCGCGATCCAGACCGCGCGCAGTGCATACAAGGACGCAGCCAAGGCCGCGAAGGACCAGTTCCGCACCGACACATCCGGTGTCCGGACCGCAATCGAGTCGGCCACCGCCGCGCAGAAGGCTGCGGTGAAGACCGCACACGACGCCTACGAGACCGCGCGGAATGCCACCCCGGCGGTTGACACGAGTGCGCAGAAGGCCGCCCTCGAATCCGCGATCACCGCGTACAAGAGCGCCCTGGACACAGCCAAGGCCGCGCAGCAGTCCGTCGTGACTGCGGCAGCCGACAAGGCCAAGGCATCGCTCGCCACGGCCCTGACGACCTACCAGAAGGCGATCAACGACGCCTTCACCGCGGCCGGCACGACCGTGCCGCCGGGCCTGCTCACGCCGGGCCGCTCACATGGGCTCGACGATGCCAAGTGGATGAACCACGGCCTGGGCTCGGGCATGGGCTCGGGCCACAGCAAGGGCTCGGACCACGGCCCCAACCACCACTAGCCCCGAAGAATCTGCCGGGCCAGGTTTGGCCCGGCAGATTCGTGGGTATGACCCTCCCATGTTGCGCGATGTCATAGAAGGACTGACGGCCTCGATCGCCATGATCGACACGGATGGCGACGAGTGGGCCTGTCTGGGGTTGGTCGACTCCCGTGCTGAGATCGCCCTGGTGGAGGAGGCACTCGGATCGCGGTACGAGGTGCTCGCCGAACCGTTCGAGGAGAGCATCGCTATCGCCGGTGGTCACCCCTGGATCCGCGGAGCGACCTCGTGGGAGATCTGGGCTCATCATCGATCGCGTATCCCGAGCTCATGTTGCGTGGATTGTCGGCCTCGACGGCATGCGCATCGCCACCGAGATCGAGGACGCCCTCGACATCCCGGTGCACGAGGCGCGCCGGCTGCTGCGCGCGTTGCTCGCCGCTGCCGTCCTCGACGACGCGACCCGCATCCCCGATGCCCTGCGCTGGTGCCCGCAGGACGAGCGCGATCGTGCCGCGGGCCGGTTCGGCGCAGCATTGCGCACCTACCGCAGTCTCGACGCCGCCTACGACGCCATGGCAGCGCGCGACCACTGCTCGGTGGCCGTGCTCGGCACCGGGTTGCTGGCCGAAGAGGTGGCGGCATCCCTCGACGCAGCCGGCCTGACCGTGACCGATGGCCCGCATGCGAGCTTGACGATCCTCGCCGATTCCCGCCATCCGGATGTTCCGGCGCACTTCGACCACGATGCCCAGCAGGCGCCTCACCTGCCCGTCAGCGTGCTCGGCGAGCGCGCCACGGTGGGACCCCTCGTCGTCCCCGGGCGCACCGGCTGCATGCGCTGCGCCCATCTGCACCGACGGGACGCCGATTCGGCCTGGCCCCTCCTCGCCGTTCAGTGGGCCCAGGCGCTCGCCGGTGCGGCCTGCCCGCCGATCGATCCCCTGCTGGGCCGACTGGCCGCCACACAGGCGGCCCTGCTCGTCCGGATGTGGGTCGACTCCCCCGAACGCACCGACTCCTGGGCGGGCTTCGCGCTGGCCCTGCGGCTGCCCTCCGGCGAGCCCACGCGCGTGGCCCGACCGGTGCATCCCCTGTGCGGCTGCTGGTGGCCCCAGGGGTGAGCCGGGCGCGGCCTCGCGCCCCGCCCGTGTTCAGGTGACAATGGCTTCGTGCCCGAGATCCCGAAGTACGCGCTGACGCGCAGCGTGAAGATCGCCACGCTGCCCGCGACGTACGCCGGGCGCCAGGCGTGGGGATTCGGCAAGCGGCTCGGCGGCAAGCCGGCCGAGGCCGTCACGGCCGAGCTGCAGGCACGAACGGCCGACCAGATGTTCAAGGTCCTCGGCGAGCTCAAGGGCGGGGCCATGAAGATGGGCCAGGCCATGAGCATCTTCGAGGCGGCCATGCCGGAGGAGGTGGCCGGGCCGTACCGCGCCGCCCTGACCAAGCTGCAGGAGGCCGCTCCCCCGCTCCCGGCCGAGTCGATCCACGCCATCCTGGCGACGGAACTCGGCGAGGACTGGCGCACGCGGTTCACCGAGTTCAACGACCTGCCGGCGGCTGCTGCATCGATCGGCCAGGTGCACAAGGCCATCTGGCATGACGGTCGCGTCGTGGCAGTGAAGGTGCAGTACCCCGGTGCCGACAAGGCCTTCATCTCCGACCTGAAGCAGATGACCCGCATGGGCCGGATGTTCTCGTCGCTGGTCCCCGGCATGGATATCAAGGCGCTGCTCGATGAGTTGAAGGATCGGGCGATCGAGGAACTCGACTACCTGCGCGAGTCGCGCAACCAGCGCGCCTTCGCCGCGGCCTTCGAAGGTGACCCGGAGTACGTCATCCCGCATGTGCTCGCCGCCGCGCCCCACGTCATCGTCTCCGAGTGGGTCGACGGACGGCCGCTGTCGGCCATCATCGCCGACGGCACGCCTGAGGAACGCGACCGCGCAGGCGAGCTGTACGAGCGCTTCCTGCTCGCCGGCCCGGCGCGCGCAGGACTCCTGCACTCCGACCCGCACCCGGGCAACTTCCGCGTCACACCTGAAGGCAAGTTCTGCGTCCTCGACTTCGGTGCTGTCGCCGAACTGCCCGACGGGCTGCCGACGGCAATGGGCACACTGCTGCGCATCGCGCTGTCGGGTGATGCCGAGACCGTGATGCAGGGCCTGCGCGACGAGGGCTTCATCCGCCCCAATGCCGAGATCGATCCCG
>JAPLBU010000401.1:4117-8185 GCA_026392575.1 Actinomycetota bacterium
TGCTGAACTACCTGTCCCCGTTCGTGGAGCCGGCCCGGCACGAGACCTTCCACTTCAGTCGCGACTGGATGCGCGGACAGTTCACCCGCATGAATGACATGCGCAACCCGGACTTCAACATCGGCTTCAAGCTCAACCTGCCACCGTCATACGCATTGATCCACCGCGTCTGGCTGGGCAGCATCGGCGTGCTGTGCCAACTCGACGCCACCGTGCCGATGCGCGCTGAACTCGAGCAGTGGGTGCCCACGTTCACCGCCGCGGAGTAGCTCCACATCAGGAGTGCCGCGGTCTCAGGAGTGCTGGCGCACGAGGCCGAGGACGTCGTCGCCATAGGACTGCAGCTTCATCGGGCCGATGCCCGGGATCTCAGCGAGGGCGTCCGAGTCTGAGGGCATCTGCTCCGCGACCGCGATCAGGGTGTTGTCGGTGAAAACGACGTAGGCGGGCACCGCCTTCTCGCGAGAGACCTGCAGGCGCCACGCGCGCAAGGAGTCGAGCAACTCGGCATTGAGATCGGCAGGACAGGAATTGCACCTGCCCAGCGTGCGCTCCGGCGCGGTGACCAGGCCCTTGCGGCACACCCGGCAGCGCGCCGGGCCCTTCTGCGCACGCTCGCCCCGCGCCCTGCCCGAGCCGCGTCGAACGACGCCCCCTGTCAGCGCATCGCCGACGGATGCCGATCCGGCGAGCGCCTCCGCAAGGAACGGACTGACCGACCGCACCGCACGTCCACCGGGTTGACGGGCCCGGGCCCACGACAGATGAAGATGATCGGCCGCGCGCGTGATCGCCACATACGCGAGGCGGCGCTCCTCCTCGATCTGGGCGGGCGTCTCGGCGTACTGCAGCGGCAGCAGGCCATCGCTGCACCCGACGACGAAGACGACTTTCCACTCGAGGCCCTTGGCCGAGTGGACCGACGCGAGCGAGACGCCATCGGCGACGGGCGCGTGCTGCAGGTCGGCACGCGCATCCAGTTCGGCGACGAACGCCGAGAGGGAGTCTTCGAGTGTCGCGGCCAGTTCGTCGGCGAGGGTGGCAAGGGCCGCGAGCGACTCCCACCGTTCGCGCACGGCACCAGCGGTGCGAGGCGCCTCGGGCGTCCAGCCTGCCGTGCCGAGCACCGCGCGCACCTCGTCGCCCAGTGCGCCACCGCCCGCCTCGCCGCGAGCCGCTCCGCGCAACCGGGTGACGGCCTCGCGGACCTCGGGACGATCGAAGAACCGCTCGGTGCCGCGCAGGACCACGGGCACCCCGGCCTCCGCGAATGCCTCTTCGAGTGCCGCTGACTGCGCATTGATGCGGAACAGCACGGCGATGTCGCGCGCTGGTACTCCGTCGCGGACGTACTGCGCAACCCGGCGGGCGACCTGCTCCGCCTCCTCGACATCGTCGGGCCACACCTCAACTGTCGGCTCAGGTCCCGCCGGCCGCTGGGAGCGCAGCACCAGCATCGTCGCCGGATCAGACGCCTTCGAGATGACCGCATTCGCAAGAGTGACGATCTCCGGCGTGCAGCGGTAGCAGCGCACGAGCCGCACCTCGGTGGCATCCGGGTAGGCCGTGCGGAAGGAGGTCAGGTATGTCGGCGTCGCGCCCGTGAATGTGTAGATGGTCTGGTTGGCATCGCCGACGACGCAGACGTCGTCGCGCTCACCGAGCCAGAGGCCGAGCAGCCGATGCTGCAACGGGTTGACGTCCTGGAACTCGTCGACGGTGAACCACCGGTAGGCCTGACGGATCTCGTCGGCGATGTCGGGGCGGTCAGCCAGCACGCCCGCGGTAACGAGCAGGACATCCTCGAAGTCGAGCAGGCCGCGCGCGGTCTTGGCATCCTCGTAGGCCGCCTGCACCTGTGCCACGCCCGCCGCATCCACCGCAAGGCTGCGCGACACCTCAAGCGCCCGCACGCCAATACTCGCGCCCGACAGGAAGTTCACCTTCGCCCATTCGAGGTCGGCCGACAGGTCGCGCACGGTCGCCGTGTCGGTCGGCAGCTTGCATCGGCTCGCCGCCTCGGCCACCAGCCGGGCCTTGCTGGGCAGGATGTCAGGGAAGTCGCCACCGCTGAGGCGTGGCCAGAAGTAGCGCAACTGGCGCAGCTCCGCGGAGTGGAACGTGCGCACCTGCACGCCGTCGACTCCGAGAACTCGCAGGCGGGAGCGCATCTCGCCGGCCGCGCGGGTCGTGAACGTGACCGCGAGGGTACGGCGCGGGTCGTGCTCGCCGGTCGCCGCGCCGTGCGCGATGCGATGGGTGATGGCCCGCGTCTTGCCGGTGCCGGCACCCGCCAGCACCACCACCGGGCCGTGCAGCGCCTCGGCCACCGCCCGCTGCTCGTCGTCGAGTCCCTCCAGGGGGCTCGGGCGGTCGGTCATGCCGCGATGCTCGCATGTCGCCCTGACGGGGGCGTGATCGGGCGGCTGAGACGAAGCCGGGATACCGTTCCCCCGTGACCTCCGAGACCGATGTGACCATGTACAGCACCGTCTGGTGCGGCTATTGCCAGCGCCTCAAGGCCCAGATGACCCGCGAGGGCATCACCTTCACCGAGATCGACATCGAGGCCGACCCGCAGGCGGCAGCCTTCGTCGAGTCGGTCAACGGGGGCAACCAGACCGTCCCGACCGTGCTGTTCCCCGACGGCACGGCCGTCTCGAACCCGCCCATCGGCCGGGTCAAGGAGCTCCTCGGCCGCTAGGACCGACCACCGTCAGCGCGCATCGGACGAAACCGCCCACTACGGTACAAATGCGGTCACTCGTCCGCCTGACTCATGGGAGCCCGACGTGCGCCGAACCACCACATCCCTCCTCGCCCTCGTTCTGACAAGCGGGATCCTGGTCACCGGCTGTTCCGCCAGCACCCTCGACGGGTCGTCTCTCCAGGACAAGATCACGACGCAACTCGGCGAGCAGATCGGCGGGACCTGGACGGTCGTGTGCCCAGAGGCCGAGCCGCTCAAGACCGGTGCCACCTTCACCTGCACGGCCACGGATTCCTCGGGTGTCGCCCAGACTGTCAACGTCACACAGTCCGACGACCAGGGCAATATCACCTGGGAGATACCCGCCACTGACCTCGACACCCTGACCCTCGAGAGCGGGGTCACCGATGAGCTGGCCAAGCAGGTAGGCGGCACCTGGACAGTCGTCTGCCCCAAGGGCATCGCCATCGAGAACGGCGCGACGTTCACGTGCGATGCGACTAGCGCCGACGGTCAGACGGAGACCGTCAATGTCACGCAGACCGACGACCAGGGCAACGTCACCTGGGAACTGGCCTCGTAACCACGACCTAGCGGGAGAGCGACCGCGACCACTTGCCCGGCAGCTCGGCGCCATACCAGCGCTCGATCAGCCGACGGGCAATCGAGATCGAGGGCGGTAGCCGCACTTCGCCGGCCTCGCATGCCGCGACGAGTTCGTTGCGCGTGAACCACCGGGCCTCGACGATCTCCTCGCCGTCAACCTCGATCGTCGGGTCGTCCGTCCACGCGTGGTAGCCGAGCATCAGGGAGCACGGAAACGGCCATGGCTGGCTGCCCAGGTAGCGGATGTCATCGAGACCGTCGCTGATCACGACGCCGGACTCCTCGCGGATCTCACGGCGCACCGCGGCCTCGGCCGACTCCCCTGCCTCGACGAAGCCCGCCAGCGTCGAGAAGGAGCCCTCGGCCCAACGGGCCTGCCGACCCAACAGCGCCCGGTCCTGCCGATCGAGCACCAGGACGATCACGGCCGGGTCGGTACGTGGGAAGTGGTCACTCTCGTCGGCCGGACAGCGCCGCGACCAGCCAGCAGCGTGGAAGACCGTCTCCGTGCCGCAGCGAGGGCACCGATGGTGCGTGCGCAGCCAGTTGTCGAGCGCCACGGCGGTCACCATCAGGCCCGCATCCCGCCCATCGAGCTCCGCACCCACCTGACGCAGGTCGGCCCAGGCTTCGTCATCGTCGGCGCGCTCCGACACGTGTCGCGCAAAGTACGCGACACCGTCCGCATCCACTCCGAGCAGCGTGAGGTCGATGTCGGCCCCGAACTCCGACGCCGGGCTGAAGTCGAGTCC
>JAPLBU010000401.1:8198-12012 GCA_026392575.1 Actinomycetota bacterium
GCGGATCCGTCGGCTCGTCGGAGGACGCGAGCACCTCCGTCGCACACCAGCATGACGCGGGACGCCGGATCTGCACGGTGGGTGGCCAGCCAAGCGGCATCGGCACGCCGTTCCGCGGCACGGTCGACCTCACCGCGGGCAAGGATCAGGTTTCCGAGTAGTTGCCGATCCGAGTCCATGGTCCGCGAGCCTAACCGGCCGACGGGAATGCTGCGTGACACGATGACGGGACCTACTTCCCTGGGGACTTCCTGTGAACGTGTTCATCCGCCAGCTCACCGGCATCCGCTTCATCGCGGCTGCGTGGGTCCTGCTGTACCACCTGCAGGTGCCGCTGAACACCCTCCACCTGCTGGTCCCCGTCTTCTCCGACACACTGCGGGTCGGCCGCCCCGGCGTCGACCTGTTCTTCGCGCTGTCGGGCTTCATCCTGACCCACACCTACATGCGGCGCCTGGGTCCCGCACTGCGCGTGCGAGGCACGATCGACTTCTGGTGGCTGCGGCTGGCGCGCATCTACCCCGTCCACATTGTCATGCTGTTCATCGCCGGGGGCGCCGTCGTCGCGCAGGCAAAGGTCACCGGCGATGCCCTCGATCGAGACTGGCTCAACCCGCTCGACTTCGTCAAGAACCTGCTGCTCGTGCAGGAGTGGGGCCCGGAGCCGCAACGCGGCTGGAACTTCGTGGCATGGTCGCTGTCGATGGAGTGGCTGGCCTACCTGCTGTTCCCGCTGCTCGTGCTCCTGCTGATGCTGCTGCACCGCAAGGTCGCGACTCCCCTGCTGGTCGTCGCCTGGCTCGTCGCCCTCACCCCGCTGGTCATCTACGGCCTGTCGACGGGCGATCCGTACTACACCGACAACTGGGGATCGACCTACCGGATCCTGACGGAGTTCACCGCCGGCGCGATCACCTATCTGATCGTGTGCCGCTTCCTGCCCGACGAACGCCTGTCCGAGCCGGCCACCCCACGCGTCGAGCGGGCGGCCTCGATCCTCGCCGTGGTGCTGCCGCTCGCCGTCGTCGCGGGCGCGGTGTTCCTGGGCCACTGGGGTCCGGCGCAGCCACCCCAGGTCGCCATCGACGGTGACGTCGAACCGCTGCCGCCCTACTACCACCTGCTGCTCGTACCGCTGCTGATCGCCTGGATCGGTTCGCTTGCGCTCTCGCGCCGCGGTCTGGCCCGCTTCCTGTCGACCAAGACACTGGTGCTGGGCGGCTTCATCTCGTACTCCCTCTACATGACGCACCTCGTGTGGTTCGGCCTGTGGCGCGCAGCGATGCGGGCACTGGGCATCGAGGGCGGGCCGCTCTACGCCATCGCGTTCATCGTGCTGGTGGTCGGGGCCGTGCTGCTCGCCTGGCTGATGTGGCGCCTGGTCGAGGAGCCGGCGCGCGAATGGATGCGCGGTCTGGTGGGCGTACGCCGCAAGCCGACGGAGGAGGCCGGCGAGGCGATCGCGGAGACCGCCTCCGACGGCGACAGTGCCGAGCCGATCGACGTGGCCACCGCGCCCACCGATCCGTTCGTCGCCCAGGAGAAGGACCCCGACGGCACCACCTGATACAGCCCTCCCCAAGGTCTACTGGGCGAGGAGGAGAGCGAGCTCGGCGGAGGTGTCGGGACGGACGACCTCACCGGTGCCGACGATGACGAAGGCCGCGTCGACCTGCTCGACGGAAACACCCATCAACGCCGCCCACGCCAGCCGATAGAGCGCAAGCTGCATCGGATCGACGTTACGCGCGGAGCCGGTCTTCCAGTCGATGACCTCGTAGCGGCCCGGCCCAGCCTCGAAGACCGCGTCGATGCGACCGTTGACCACACGACCGCCGACCAGCAGCGCGAACGGTGCCTCGACCGCCACCGGCGTCAGGTGTGCAAAGTCGCCACCCTCGAATGCAGCCTTGAGGGCGAGCAGCTGATCATCGCTGACGATCGCAGCATCGGCGGCACCCGGCAGGTCGTCCGGATCGAGCAGCGACTGCTGACCGAACCGGGTCTCGACCCAGGCGTGGAACTGCGTGCCACGTCGAGCAGCCGGCGCGGGCGCATGCGGCATCGGCCGCGCGAGGTCCAGGGCCACCGCATCAGGGTCGGCCAGTGCACGCATGAGCAGACTCGCCGACACGGAGTCAGGCAGTCGGACGATCCGCTCGCGAGAGTGCCGCGAACGTGCCTCCTCGATCAGGGCGGCACTGAGCAGGTCCCACCGCGCGACCGTGGCGACATCGGCGGCCGCAACGCCGGAGGGTGCGGTCGAGCCAGGCTCGAGGCCAGGGATGGACGGCTGGTGCGAGGAGACATCGGATACCTCCTGCGCCAACTGGCGCAGCGCGGCCAGCCGACCCGGATCCGGTACGGCAGGCCACGGCACGGGGATCGCCGCCACGTGGGCCTCAGGGTTCACGTCGTCGTCGGCGGGCGCCGGCGCCCAGTGCACGACCTCGCCGAGGCCGTCGTTGCAGGCCTCGAAGATGGTGGTGAGGAAGGCATCGGGTCCGCGTGGCTTGGCCTGCGAGGGACCCCACCAGTGCCCGGAGACCGCCAGCCCGCGCTCAGCCCGGGTGAAGGCCACGTACGCGAGCCGCTGGTTCTCGAGCTCGATGAGGTCCTTGAGCACCAGCCTGTACTCGTCGAAGTCCTTCTTCCGCGGACTCTCGCCGAGAATCGGGAACGACGCCAGGTCGTCGGTGCAGTCATCGCGCAGCGGCCACGGGACGGTGCGGGCACTGGTGGGCCATGACGGGCGGCCACGACCGCCGGGGAAGGCCCCCCGCGACACGAACGGGACGAACACGTAGCCGAACTCCAGGCCCTTCGCCTTGTGCACCGTGAGCAGCTGGACGGCATCGGCCGGTCCGGCCACGTCGAGCTCGAGGTCGATGTCGAACCGTTCGGCATCACGCAGCCGACTGAGGAAGGCGCCGAGGGTGAGCCGGCCATCGAGCTCGGTGAAGTCGGCCGCAAGATCGAGGAACGCGTGCAGGGCGTGCTGCTGCTGGCTGGCCACCCCCGGTGCGCCAAGTGATGACTCAACCTCGAGGCCGGTCGTGCGCATGATCCTCAGCAGCAGCTCGGGTAACGGCTCACCCGTGTGCCCGCGCAGCATCCGCAATTCGGCCGCCATTTCCCCGAACCGCTCGATCGCCGCGGCCGAGTAGTGGCTCAGGTCGCCGAGATCGTCGAGAGCCTCGGTGAGCGAGACCGCCTCGACGATGTCGGTCCCGGATACCGCGTCGTCGAGAGCCTGTGCGATGGACTCCTGCGCGGAGCGATGACGGCCACCGGCCAGGCGCGCGGCCCGCGTGCCCAGAGCGGCGAGGTCGCGCGCTCCGATCCGCCAGCGCGGACCCACAGCCAGCCGCACGAAGGCGGGGTTCGCAGTCGGGTCGTGCACCACCTCGAGCATGCTGCGCAGGTCGATCACAGCCGGCTGCGCCAGCAGTGCGGCAGCACCGACAAGCTGCGTGGGGATACCGCGACGCCGGAGCGCCGCGTCGACCACCACCAGGTCGCGGCCAGTGGCGGCCAGCACCGCGATATCGCGCCACCGGATACCGGGCTCGCCGCGACCGCCCGCATGCGTGCGGTCGATCTCGTGGACGAGCCACTCGACCTCCGCCGAGTAGGTCTCGAACAGCGCACATGACACCGCTCCGGCGCCCTTGCCGTTGTCGCCCGGCAGCAGTGGCTCGACCCCGGAGTGCACGGTGCGCAGGTGCGCCGACGTGCGGTTGGCGATCTCGAGGATGCGAGGTCCCGATCGACGGTTCTGCGAGAGCACGAAGCGGGCGGCCACCGAGTCACC
>JAPLBU010000354.1 GCA_026392575.1 Actinomycetota bacterium
ACGACTTCCGTCGGCTGTCACAGGAGCGGTTCATCGAGCCGGTGCTCGATGCCATCGAGCATCTGCCCCGTACCGACCTCGCTCGGATGGCGGAGGCGCTCGTCGGTGTCCAGGCTCTGCGCGCCTCGCTGGCCCGTCAGCAGCCGACGGTCGGCGGGCCGATCGACGTGGCCGTGATCAGCCGCACGCACGGAGTGCAGTGGCTGCGGCGCAAGGAGGTCACCCTGGAGTAGCCGTCGTGCAGGAATGTCAGAGGTTCGACCTACAGTCAATACGGATCAAGAGTTCTGGCGATAAGCCCTCCGGCTTGCCAGGTGCCAACCGCGCGACGCGCACGGTGGCCCCGGAGGAAGATCCGCCCCTTCAACGAAGGGGAAGAGCGGAAGGAACTTCATCATGTTGGACCCAATGGACGTCTCCCCGGAGACGATCGAAGCCGTGCTCAACGGAATGCGACCGAGCATTCCGTACGCGGAGCCGGAGATGCAGGACGTGCACATCGAGCTGCCGTCCCTCAGCCTGATCGGCCAGTCCGGCTGGCTGTGCCACGTGTGCCTGCGGGTGCCACTGGCTGATCGGCGGCCGTGGTCGTGGTTCGGCTGCGAGCGATGCCGGGGCGTCGACGTGCGCGTGGCGTCACTGTTCGGAGGCCGGCGGCTTCTGCCGCTGGGCCAGCACTCGATCATGAACGGCCTGTCGATCGACATCCACAACTCGACTGACCTGCAGGCGCAGGCCGGCGCGGACCAGATGGTGGCGATGAGTAGCGCGTGGCAGGGCCTCGACAGGTGGCATGAGCATCAGATCCGCATTCACGTCGCGCAGTGGCGCGAGGAGCATGGCGATGACGACGAGTCCGTGACCCTCACGCAGTGGCAGGAGCGTTACCCGCCTGACTCCATGGCATCAGCCATGAACTACGCCACCCTGCTCGACAACCACTTCCCGTGGGTGTTCGAGGCTGCGCCGCAGGCGAGTGATGTCCTGTGGCTGGCGGGGGTGCAGTTCGATGAGTAGCAATCGCGTATGAGGAGGACATGCGGCGTTGGATAGGGATCGGTGCAGGCCAGGGATACAGCCGCGAGGACAGCATGATCTTCAGCCTCTACCTGTAGAGGGAATCAACGAAAGAGGGGAACCTGGACGTGACCGACACCATGTGGGATTTCGACGACTGGCCCGACGTTGCTCCGACGGAGATCCTGCCGGGAATGTTCGTCGGCGGAACGGCTGACGAGGACTACATCGGCAGCCCGGCTGCCGAAGGGCACTATGCCTTCAACCATCCGTACGACGTCGTCCTGACGCTGTTCGCGGATGCGCAGCCTGTCCCGTGGGGTGTCACGGAACTGCGATACGGCTTCCCCGATGACGAGGTGCAGGATCACTGGGCGATCAACTGCCTGGCGGTGGCTCACTTCGGGTTCACCGCGTGGCACGCCGGCAGCCCCGTGCTGGTCAGATGTCAGCAGGGGGTCAATCGCTCCGGTTTCGTCGCTGCGCTCATGCTCCTGTTCAACGGGTATTCAGCCGAGGGAGCCATCGCACTGCTGCGTGAGAGGCGGGGCCCTGCAATGTTGAACAACGAGAGCCTGGAACTGTGGCTCGTCCAGGAGGCCGCGTCCCGCGTCCAACCTCGAGTGCACGGCGCTTAGCTTGAGGCAAGGAGTGCACTTCAATCCGATTCGCGGCTTCCTTGCTCATCAAACCGGGTCGATACCGTGGAGGGACAGGAAGGGGGATGTGTGAGTGAGACTGAGGGAGTCCTAGGGCAGCCGGGGCGTATCAAGATCATGCGGCTTCGTCGCGATGGCTCATGCACCTGTGGGGCATCAGTCGCCGCCGGTATTAGGGCAGGTTGGGACCCGATCGCCCGCGTCGTAATCTGCTCCGAGTGCCTCGCCAGTGAGCGGGTACCCACGCATCCACTCCCGGATATCGACGCCGGCTCATCCGAAACACCGTCGGCTTCGCCGTCACCTGTGACGGATGCGGGTGCGTCGCTGCAACGTGAAGCCGATCGCCGGGCGGAGAGCAGGGAGGCGCGAGTCAAGGAGCGGTTCCCACGGATGGGCGGTCTGCTGCTCGCGATTGTGGGCGAGAGCGCATCCACGACGGCCTTCCGCATCGGGGCAGAGGGCGAGCGCAAAGCCGCCGAGCGAATACTGGGGCGCTGCGGGCCGGAGGTGGGCTTCCTCCTCAACCGGCGACTTGGCCCTGGCCGGCGAGACGGCGACGTCGACATGATCGCGATCACCGCCGCTGGCGTTCATGTTATTGACATCAAGCACTACAAAGGGGCCAAGGTCGAGGTCCGAACGTCTGGGGGCCTGTTCAGCCCGCGAGCCGAGCGCCTGTTCATCGGTGGACGAGACCGCACATCATTGCTCGACTCTATGGACCGGCAGTGCGAAGCCGTCCGGCTGGCACTCGCCACTATCGAAGGGGGCATCACAGCCGAGGTGTTCCCCTCGCTGTGCTTCGTCGATGGGGACCTTCCCGTGTTCTCCACTCCCAGCATCGGCGGTGTCGTGATTCGCGGCTCCCGTGAGGTGGGACGCCGGCTGCGGAAGGAGAACGGTCCCCTGTCTGAGGTCGAGCGCCTTGCGATTGCCGTGCACCTGGGGGAATGGCTTCCACCGGCATAAGGATCCAATCAGCTCACGGGCGAACGCATCAATCCGGCAAGGCCGATTTCTTAGCAGTGCATCGAAAGAACCATGTATGGCCGCGCTCAGGGGTCCGGTGAGCGCGGCCCGGGTTGGGACGTCTGAGTGGGATGCCAGACTCCTAGCCGGGGAGGAACGAGTGGACCGCAAATCTGCCAAGCAGATCGTGTCGTCGGCTGCCGCTGTGCTGTCGGCCGCACGCTCGATTGGCGCTGCCCAGTCGCAGGCAGAGCAGGATCTTGTCGCAGCTGCGGCGACCGTGCGGTCGCTGACGTTCAGGCGGCCTCAGCGTGGGAACTGGTGGCCATCGACGGGGTGGGGGAGCAGTCCGCCCAGGTCGTGAAGTCGGCGGCCGCGGAGATCACCCGGTCGCTTCGAGGCTCAACTCGTCCGGGGCTACGGCACGAGCGGGTCGATGCGGCGGATGCGGGGCTTCTCGCTGCGGTGGTGCGCCTGGATTCCGTCGTTGCGGTAACGCGAACTGCAGCATCGGATCTGGCCGCCTACCTCGAAGCTGCGCCTGCCGCCTTGGCTGAGGCGGCACCGTTGCGGTCGGGTCTGCGGTGGCTGCTGACCCGCGGACGCCGACGTGAAGCAGCAGAGCAGGCGGCCGAGCAGCTGCAGTCACTTCTCGCGCAGCATGCAGCGCCGATCCAGATGGCAGCGCAAGGGCTGCCGCCGCGGCTCACTGGCGAAGCGTCCCGAAGTGCGTACGTCGCCGACCCCGCGCGTTACCAAGCGGTGCTCGATTCCCGGCTGGGAGTCCGGCGTTCGAGTGTCCCGGGGCTGCCTCAGGAGATCGCTGACGCGATCGAGGCGTTCCCGCTGGA
>JAPLBU010000411.1:0-2852 GCA_026392575.1 Actinomycetota bacterium
CCTGCACCATCAGGCTGTTGTGGTAGGCGATGTCGGACACGCGTCCGGTGTGCTGCCCGGTTCCGAGGTAGGGCAACAGATCTCGCGGACCGACGATGGCCTCGGCCTTGAAGATCAGCGAGGGAGTCATGATGTGAGCCGCAGCCCGAAGCGCCTGCGTCAGTGCATGCACCTCCGGCTGGTTCTGGCAGTTCGTGCCGAGGCGCTTCCAGGTGAAGGCGATCGCGTCGAGCCGGATGCAGTCGGCTCCCTGATTCGCGAGGAAGCCGATGATGTCGGCGAACTCGACGAGGACATCGGGGTTGGCCCAGTTCAGGTCCCACTGCCACTCGTTGAACGTCGTCCACGCCCAGCCGTCGAGTTCGTCATCCCAGGTGAAGTTGCCGGGGGCGAAGGCCGGGAAGACCTCCGGAAGGGTGGCCTCGTACGCATCTGGGACGGTCCGGTCGGGGTAGACCAGGAAGTAGTCGCGGTAGCGCGTGCTGCCGGACTTCGCCTGCACGGCCCAGTCGTGCTCACGGGCGACGTGGTTGAGGACGAGGTCGAGGGTGAGGGAGATGCCGGCAGCGTGCAGATCGGCTGCGAGGGAGGACAGGTCAGCCATCGTTCCGAGGTCCGGTCGCACGGAGCGGTAGTCCATCACGGCGTACCCGCCGTCATTGGCTCCGGGGCGAGGCGTGAGCAGGGGCATCAGGTGCAGGTAGGAGATGCCGAGCCCGTTGAGATAGTCGATCCGGCGGCGGATCCCCTGGAGGTCATCGGCGAACAGGTCGGCGTACGCGACGTACCCGACGGCATCGGCCGCCTGGAACCAGTCGGGGCGCACGGTTCGCTCGCGGTCGCGCTGCCGGAGCTTTGCTGACCGGCCCCCGTGGATCGCGGCGATGACGTCGATGACCGACGGCAGCACGGTGGCGGGGTCGTAGACCTCAGCCAGCCCATCCCAGAGGACGGGCGCCCATCGGTCGTAGCGAGTCAGGAGGTCGGCTGCGTCCGGATCGGCATCGATCAGGTGCGTCAGGCGTGCTCGTCCTGCTGTGATCGCGGCCATCCGGCCAGTCGATTCCGTACTGGGCATGCTGTCGCCCCCTGCGGCCAGGCCCGGCCTGTGGACGGGCAATGTAAGCGGTTCCATGACCAAGCATGGACGCAGTGCGGGCGGTTGAGCAAGCCCACAGTCAGACTCGCACCGGGCTCAGGACGGGCTGCCGCCGCCGGCGCTGCTGAAGTCGACGCTGGCGTAGGTCGCCAGCTTTGCCAGCCGGTGCTCGCTGCGCAGCTCGCGGATGGTGCCGCTCCTGCTCCGCATGACGATGGAGTGCGTCGTCGGACCGTCGGGGGTGTAGCGCACGCCCTCCATCAGCTCGCCGTCGGTGATCCCGGTGGCGCAGAAGAAGATGTTGTCGCCGGTGACGAGATCGGTCGTGGTCAGCACCCGGTCGAGGTCATGGCCGGCGTCGAGGGCCTTGCGGCGCTCGGCCTCGTCGCGCGGCCACAGGCGAGCCTGGATCATCCCGCCCATGCAGCTGATCGCGCAGGCAGTGATGATGCCCTCCGGCGTCCCGCCGATACCGGCGAGCAGGTCGACTCCCGTGCCGGCGCGGGCGGCCATGATCGCGCCAGCGACGTCACCGTCGGTGATGAACTTGATGCGGGCACCGGCCTCGCGGACATCGGCCACCAATTGGTCGTGACGAGGGCGATCGAGGATGCAGACGGTCAGGTCAGCGACGTGCTCGCCCTTGCAGCGGGCGATCGCCTGAAGGTTCACGGCGATGGGTGCGTTGATGTCGATGACATCGGCGCTGTCGGGGCCGACGACGAGTTTCTCCATGTAGAACACGGCACTCGGGTCGTACATGGCCCCTCGCTCGGCGACCGCGAGGACGGCGATCGCGTTGGGCATGCCCTTCGCCGCCAGGGTGGTGCCGTCGATGGGGTCGACGGCGACGTCGGCCTCGGCCCCTGTGCCATCGCCAACCCGCTCGCCGTTGAACAGCATGGGCGCGTCGTCCTTCTCGCCTTCGCCGATCACGACGATGCCGTTCATCGACACACTGCCGATCAGATGGCGCATGGCGTTGACGGCGGCGCCGTCGGCACCGTTCTTGTCGCCGCGCCCGACCCACCGTGCAGCGGCCATGGCGGCGGCCTCGGTGACACGGACTAGTTCGAGGGCCAGGTTGCGGTCGTGTACCTCGGTGGACAGGGCGTCGATGGTCATGCGGGCAGCGTAGCCAAGGCGGGGGGTCGGCTTCCTGTTCGATGGATCATGATTGGTCCGTGACGACACCAGATGTCCAGCCCACCGGGCGACGCAATGCCCGGATGCGGCAGACCGTAGGGGACATGATCCGCTCCATGGCGGTCGTGCTCGCCCTCGTCCTCGTCATCGTCCTGCTGGCGTGGCGGCCTGACCCGGAGGCGATCAAGGTCGTGGAGACCGCTCCCGTGGTGGCCCTGGCTGCCCGCACAGCCGAGTTCACCGTGCAGGCGCCTGCGAGCCTGCCGACCGAGTGGCAGGCGACGAGTGCGCGCTGGGAGTCCACGGCCGAGTCGGACGGTGCCAATGTCCTGCACCTCGGCTACGTCACGCCGAGCGGCGAGTATGCGCAGTTCTCGGAGTCGACGGCGAGCGGGCCGCGCTACCTCGACGAGCAGACGGCGAGTGGGACCCCAGCGGGGGAGCAGGTCGTCGGGGATGTGACCTGGGAGCGCCGCGAGACCGACGAGAGGCGGAGCCTCGTCCTCTCGGATGTCGGGACTGTCACGGTGGTGTCTGGCTCAGCTGACTGGGACGAGCTCATCGCGCTGGCCGGATCGATTCAGCCGGTCACGACGTCGGGCTGACG
>JAPLBU010000411.1:2959-10515 GCA_026392575.1 Actinomycetota bacterium
CACCGCCGCAAGCTCTTCGCCGCGCTCCCAGAGCCGCAGCGACTCCCCGAGGGTGTGCCCGCCCGCCTCGAGGGAGGCGACCACGGACGCGAGCTCGTCGCGGGCCTGCTCGTAGCTGGGAGTGGTGGGCTTGGTGGCCATGGCGTGACTCTAGTTCCCGGGCTCGTCGGTGCGGGTGGCCTGCAGCCGGCCGGCGGCGACGCGGATGTCGAGTGTCGATCCCTTTGCCACCTGGGACGCGTCACGGACGATCGCGCCGTCGTCGGTGATGACGATGGCGTACCCGCGTTCGAGGGTTGCTTCGGGGGAGAGCGAGCGGACCCGGGCGGCGAGGTGGGTGACGTCGCTGGTGGCCGCGTCGAGCCGGCCCCGGATGACCGAGCGGGAGCGCTGGCACCGGTTGGTGATGGCCTGCTGCTCGCGGTCGATCAGGTGTCCCATCACGACGGAGCCCCGCCTGCGGAGTCCCTGGACGAGGATCACCTGCTCACGGAGTGAGGGCACCACGCGCTTCGCTGCGTCGGTCGGTGTCGATGCGCGCAGGTCGGCGACGAAGTCGATGAGGGGGGCGTCCTGCTCGTGGCCGATGGCACTGACGACCGGTGTCCGGCAGGCGGCTACGGCTCGCACGAGTGTCTCGTTGCTGAACGGCAGCAGGTCCTCGACGCTGCCGCCGCCGCGCGTGACGATGATGACGTCGACTTGGGGCATCGCGTCGAGTTCGGCGAGCGCCTGCGTCACGGCGGGGACGGCCTGAACTCCCTGAACGGGCACCTCCCGCACTTCGAACTCGATCGAAGGCCACCGTTCGCGGGCATTCGCCAGCACGTCCTCCATCGCAGCGCTCGCGCGTCCGCAGATGAGGCCGATGCGGGTCGGGATGAACGGCAACGGCTTCTTGCGCTCGGGGGCGAAGAGCCCTTCGGCGGCCAGCAGATCCTTCAGGCGCGCGAGTTCCGCGAGCAGGGCACCGATGCCGACAGGACGAATCTCCTTCGCCCGCATCGACAGTGAACCGCGGCCCGTCCAGAAGTCCGGCTTGGCGTGCACGAGGATCCGCTGCCCCTCGGCGAGCGGCGGGTCGAGACGACCGATGATCGACACGTCAGCGACGACGCTGAGCGACATGTCGACGTCGGTGTCGCGCAGGACGAGGTAGTGGTTGCGGGCACCGGGGCGCGGCCGATACTCCGCCACCTGCCCGTCGATCCACACGGCACCGAGCCTGCCGATCCAGTCAGCCAGGATCCGCGAGATGGTGCGGACGGCCGCCGGCGACTCGGGGCTTGTTTCCAGGGCCATGGGCGCAGCCTAAAGCGGTTCGGCGGGGTTGGGGACCAGCACCTAACATGGGTGCATGACTCACGGGAAGAAGGTCCTGCTCGCTGCCCCACGTGGGTACTGCGCCGGCGTCGACCGTGCGGTCGTCACGGTCGAGAAGGCCCTCGAGCTCTACGGCCCACCCGTCTACGTCCGCAAGCAGATCGTGCACAACAAGTTCGTCGTGCATGCGCTCGAGGAGCGCGGCGCGATCTTCGTCGAGGAACTCGACGAGGTTCCGGAGGGCGCGACGGTGGTCTTCTCGGCTCACGGAGTCGCCCCGGTGGTCCACGAGGAGGCTGCCGCCCGCAGCCTCAAGACCATCGACGCGACGTGTCCGCTCGTGACCAAGGTCCACTCCGAGGCCAAGCGCTTCGCCCACGAGGGCTACCAGATCCTGCTGGTCGGCCACGAGGGCCACGAGGAGGTCGTCGGCACGATGGGTGAGGCTCCCGATGTCATGACCCTGGTTGAGGACATCGATGGGGCCGAGGCGCTCGACGTGCCGAACACAGACAAGCTCGTGTGGCTCTCGCAGACGACACTGTCGGTGGACGAGACGCTCGCCACCGTGGGTGCGCTGAAGGAGCGCTTCCCCCATCTGATCAGTCCGCCGAGCGACGACATCTGCTATGCCACGCAGAACCGGCAGGCAGCCGTCAAGGACATTGCCGAGCGGTGCGATGTGCTGATCGTGGTGGGCTCGGGCAATTCGTCGAACTCCGTGCGTCTCGTCGAGGTCGCGCTCGATGCCGGGGCGAAGTCGGCCTACCGCGTCGACTCGGCCGACGAACTCGACGAGGCCTGGTTCGACGGGTGCACAACGGTCGGTGTGACGAGCGGCGCTTCAGTGCCTGAGATCCTCGTCGATGACGTGCTTCGGTGGCTGAGCGACCGCGACTGCGCCGCGACCTGAAGGCCGCGCACCAAGCCACGTCGCGCGAGTAACTGTCGCTGGTTCTCGTCCTACGGGCGACGACGGCGAACGAGCACGATGGCAAGGGCCGCGACGGTCGCGCCGATCACCCACACCCAGTTGTCTGCCAGCGTGAAGAAGACGACGACCCCCCTGTTCAGGATCGAGCCTGCGGACGAGCCGAGGAAGAGCTGCCCGGCAGTTAAGGCGACGACCAGGAACGCAATCGGTGGCACGATCATCGCCACCGTGTCGTCCTCACGTCGGACGACCAGCGCGGCGTAGACGCTGCTGGCGAGGAGTGCGAGGCCGGTGGGCCAGCCGATGTCGCCGTCGGCGAGCAGGGCATTGGCGAAGCCGACGAGGAGCGTCACGCCGATGACGATGATGTAGACGGCCCCACCGGTGATGTGGCGCGAGCGATGGCTGGTCGACATGGCTCGCTTCCCTTCGGCCGGCGCGACGACGGGCGGGATCACGTGCTCGTCGAGGCTGGCGGGATCAACCGGGCCCGCATCGACGAGGACGGCGGCCTCCTCGCCATCTCGCTGCCGGTCCAGAGTCCGCAGCCGGCCGAGGTGTGTGGAGGCGAGGGCGAGGACGGTCTCGTCGTGGCCGGAAACACCTTGGCTGCGGAAGAGCCGACCGGTGTCGGCGATGGGATCGGGGGGAAGGACGGGCGCTGGCTCAGGTGCCGGCTCGGGATCAATGGCGTCGACGACTACGGCAACGCCCTCGGCGGCCTCCTCGTCCCGGGGGTCGATCACCGGATCGACGATGGGCTCGAAGTGCGGCTCGTCGTCGGGTTCCTCGGCCTCATCCAGCGCCGGTTCCTCAGGTGGGGAGGCATCCTCGGGGCGGAAGAGCGCGGCGAAGTCGGGATCGATCGGATCCCGCCCGCTCCCGCTGTCGAACGACGTCACCTGCGTACCGTACTCAACGAAGGACCCCTCGTGGGGGGAGCGGGCGGCGAGCCCCTCACGAGGATCGGTCGCGGTGGCCCTCAGCAGTTCGGTGTCTCCGGCTCGATCAGCTTTCGGCAGATCGAACTGAGCGCGTCCCGTTCATCCGCGGTGAGACGCGACCAGAAGCGCTCCTCCACCTGCGTGATGATCCGTGGGGCCGCTTCCGCGAGCAGTTCCAGACCTGAGTCGGTGACCTCGACGCTCACATCCGTGGGGGAGTTGCGCTTGCGTTCGACCAGGGATCGTTCCTCGAGCCGGTCCACGAGTCGGGTCATGGCGCTGGGGCTACGCGACACCGCACGGGCTAGGGGTGCCATCCGAAGGCAGTGCTCATCCGCTGCCGAGAGCTGGAGCAGCGCGTCTATGTCGGTGTAGCCGACCTTCAGGTGCTGCTGCAGATCGGCGTCCACCTGGGCGATCACCGACCCCGCCGCCTTGCGGAAGTTGTTCCACGCCTCCCGATCGGCCTCGGGACGAGCCAGCCAGACGCTCTGCGCGGATCGACGGGTGCTCACCTTCTGAGTATTGCGCATACAACACAAGTGGGCTATGTTGCACACGCAATAACTATTGCATGCGCAACAGCGAGAGGAAACCCATGTCGGATACCCGTCCCGTCATCGCCGTCATTGGCGCCACCGGCGCCCAGGGCGGCGCCGTCGTGCGCGCTCTCGTGGGCCGCGGTGCCTTCCGGGTCCGGGCGATCACTCGCCACCCATCGGCCTACTCCGGTCCCGCCGACGAGGTCGTCGGCGCTGATCTCGCGGACCCGGCAAGCCTGCGGGCCGCCTTCACCGGCACACATGGCGTCTACGCGATGTCGAGCTTCACCGACGCCGACCGCGACGAGTTCACCCAGGGGCGTCACGCGGTAGACGCCGCTGCGGAGGCAGGTGTCCGGCATTTCGTCTGGGCGACGCAGCCGAATGTCGAGGTCATCAGCGCGGGGCAGTTCAACGTCCCGCACTTCACGGACAAGGCGAGAGTCGACGACCTGGTCCGAGCCGCGGGCTTCGAGTCCTTCACCTTCGTCATCCCGCCCTTCTACTTCGAGAACCTCGCCACGGTCATGGCGCCACAGCAGCTTCCGGACGGACGAACCGGCTGGGCGCTACCGATTACCGGCGATGCCCGGGTCGTCCACGCGGCATCCATCGAGGATCTCGGCGGCGTCGTCGCCGGTGCGTTCGCCAACCCGGCGTCAGTGGGTGCGGGGACGCACCTCTCTTCGGCCGCCGGCCTGATGAGCTTCCAGGACTTCGCCGACATCCTCGGGTCGCAGGGTCACGACGTCGGCATCGTCGAAGTGCCGCCTTCCGTGTACGTGACCTTCTACCCGGGAGCCGACGAGATGGCCCAGATGATGGGCTACTGGGCGACTCACACGTACCTGGGGCCTGAGGGCGACGACATGGTCGCCGCTGCCCGCAGTGTGAGCACCACTCCGTCGACCGACTTCGCCACCTGGGCCGCAGTACACATGTCGAAGAGCGGCGCGGCGTCCTGATGGGCACCTTCATCGCCGTGGCGACCTTCTCCCCCGAGACCGACCTGCCGCAGATGAACAACGTCATCGCAGAAGAGGTCGCGCAGGTTCGCGCACTCACTGCAGCGGGTCGACTCGGCGCCGTGCACATCTCGCCTTCTCGAGGGCGGGTCTTTCTCGAAGTGCATGCCGATGATGAACTCGGCGCGCGGGCAACAGTCGAGACGCTGCCCATGGCGAAGTGGTGGGCGATCGATGTCTACCCCACGATGGGGCCACCAGACCGACGGGACTGAGGCCTACCGGCCGCCGATACCCTCAGGGCATGGCCCTCAGTATCGGAATCGTCGGACTGCCCAATGTCGGCAAGTCCACCATGTTCAACGCCCTGACCAAGAACAACGTGCTGGCCGCGAACTACCCGTTCGCGACGATCGAGCCGAACACCGGCGTCGTCGGTGTGCCCGATCCGCGGCTCGCTGTGCTGGCCGGGATCTTCGGGTCTGAGCGGCTGCTGCCGGCAACGGTCCAGTTCGTCGACATCGCGGGCATCGTCAAGGGCGCCAGTGAAGGCGCAGGCCTGGGCAACAAGTTCCTCGCGAACATCCGCGAGTCCGATGCCATCTGTCAGGTGCTGCGGGCCTTCATCGACGACGACGTCGTGCATGTCGAGGGCCGGGTCTCGCCCGAGGACGACATGGAGACGATCAACACCGAGCTGATTCTCGCCGACATCCAGACCCTCGACAAGGCGATCCCGCGCCTGCAGAAGGAAGCCCGCACCGACAAGTCGCGCACGGCCATTCTCGAGGCGGCGGAAGAGGCTCGCGCGCTCCTCGACCAGGGCACGACCGTCTTCGCATCCGGAGTCGATCCGGCTCCGCTGCGCGAACTGTTCCTCCTGACGGCCAAGCCCTTCCTCTACGTGATCAACGTCGACGAGGACGAACTGTCCGACGAGGAGTTCAAGTCACGGATGCGCGCGATGGTCGCGCCTGCCGAGGCGGTGTTCCTCGATGCGAAGCTTGAGGCTGAGTTGGTCGAGTTGCCTGAGGACGAGGCGCTCGAACTCCTGCAGTCGGTCGGGCAGGACGAGTCCGGCATTCACGCGCTCGCGCGCGTGGGGTTCGCCACCCTCGGCCTGCAGACCTACCTGACCGCGGGGCCTAAGGAATCACGCGCGTGGACGATCCCCCAGAAGGCCACGGCACCCGAGGCCGCTGGCGTCATCCACACCGACTTCCAGAAGGGCTTCATCAAGGCTGAGGTCGTGTCCTTCGATGATCTGGTGGCCGCAGGCTCCATGGCCGAGGCGAAGGCCAAGGGCAAGGTGCGCATCGAGGGCAAGGACTACGTGATGTCCGACGGCGACGTCGTCGAGTTCCGCTTCAATGTCTAGTCCGTCGACACGGTTACACGGGGTGACTGTCCTCGTTGATGGCTATGACGAGGCGATCGCGCACTTCGTCGGTGATCTGGGATTCCACCTCGTCGAGGACACGGACCTGGGAGGCGGAAAGCGCTGGGTCCGGGTCGCACCGGATCCCGACGGCGGACCGGCGCTGCTGCTCGCCGTTGCGTCCACCCCCGAGCAGCGAGCCGCCATCGGCAGGCAGGCTGGTGGACGCGTCGGCTTCTTCCTGCACACGACCGACTTCGCGGCTCATCACGCCCGCCTAGTGGAGAATGGCGTCCGCATGACCGAAGAGCCTCGCCTCGAGGCGTACGGCACCGTGGTCGTGTTTGAAGACCGCTATGGCAACCGCTGGGACCTCATCCAACCCGTCGGCGATCATGGTGGTCGGTGACGCGACGTCGTCGAGTCCGCTTCAACGTCTGATCGACTTGACAGGCTGAACTGTTGGGGAAGGCGGCACGATGAGCAACGAACCAGTGGTCCCAGAGAGCAGGGGTGTCACGTCCGAGCTCCTTGCCAGCGTTGACCTCGGCCCCGAGATCGCGGGCATGGAAGGCCGACAGCTTCGGATGCGCATGGTCACGATCGAGCCTGGAGGTGTATTCGGTCCACTGCACGACCACAAGGGCAGGCCGGGGACCGTATACGTGCTCGAAGGAACGATCACCGACCATCGAGACGGGATTGCCACGGACTACGGCCCCGGTGTGGGCTGGCCCGAGGATCACAACACCCTCCACTGGCTCGAGAACCGAGGGACGGTCCCAGCGGTGGAGATCTCGGTCGATGTCGTTATGCGCGACTAGGAACGGCTGCGACCTGTGGTCGAGTCCCGCTTCAACGTCTAGGTGAGTCCATATCTGAACGTCACATATCGAGAGGGTTGTGACGCTCAGGTATGGAGTCGGCGAGAGATTGGTACGGGAACCTGTGGAATCTGACTCAACCCAGCCTGGTGGCCGAACCAGTGCGCCGGACTTCATCGTGTCGGCCGTTGTGCTGCGCGATGCCGATGGACGGATCCTCGTGGTGCGCAAGCGAGGGACGAGCCGCTACATGCTCCCGGGCGGGAAGATCGAGGCGGGCGAGACGCCGGCGCAGGCAGCGGTTCGCGAGCTCCTCGAGGAGGTCGGTGCGAGTCTTGATCCGGATCAACTCGTGTTCCTGGGTGACTGGACGGCACCGGCGGCGAACGAGCCCGACCACTCCGTGCACGGGCACATCTTCGAGCATCCGTGGATCGAGGGACTCAGCGTTCGGGCTGAGATCGAGGATCTACTGTGGTTGCATCCCGATGAGATGGTGCAGCGGGATGACCTCGCACCCCTGCTTGTTACCTGCGTCCTACCGGCTCTGGCCCCCTAGATTCCGTCAGCAAGGAGACCGATGAACGACAACTTCCTCTACTCCGTCGAACGCGAGCTCGACCTTCCCGTCGACATCCTCTGGGCG
>JAPLBU010000231.1:0-5271 GCA_026392575.1 Actinomycetota bacterium
CTGATCACCGACGGGCGTTTCTCCGGCGGCACCACCGGCCTGTGTGTCGGGCACGTGGCTCCGGAGACCGTCGATGGCGGGGCCATCGGTCTCGTGCAGGACGGCGACCGGATCCGCATCGACATCCCGAACCGCACGCTCGACCTGCTGGTCGGCGACGCTGAGCTGGCTGAGCGGCGTGCGGCCTTCGTGCCACTGCCGCCGCGTTACACGCGGGGCGTCCTCGCGAAGTACGCCAAGCTCGTCGGCTCGGCCTCGTATGGCGCCGTCTGCGACTGACGCGTCCTTCGACGGGTCGCTCAGCCCTCCGCGTAGCCGTCCCAGTCGGCGCCGGCGAGCAGGCCGCCGTCGATCGTGATGGACTGACCGGTGATGTAACTCGATGCGCCGCTGGCCAGGAAGATCACGGCACCCACCAGTTCGGGTGGGTCCATGAGGCGGCCCATCGGCATGTTGTCGGCGAACCAGCGCTCGCGATGCGGCTCGCCCCACAGCGGCTTGGTGAACTCGGTCTTCACGACGGACGGCTCGATGCAGTTGACGCGGAGGCCGTCCTCGACCCACTCGCGCGCGAACGAGCGGGTCATCGATGTCACGGCCGCCTTGGTCGCCGCGTAGACCGAGATGGTGTTGTAGCCGAAGCGGGCGCTCATCGACGAGATGTTGACGATCGTGCCGCCACCCCGCGCCGTCATGATTGGGTGGACGGCCTGGCTGGTGAAGAAGACAGCGCGCATGTTGACGGCGGCGATGGCGTCGAAATCCTCTGCCGTGACCTCGTCGATCGACTTGCGACGGTTGATGCCGGCGCAGTTCACCAGGACGTCGATGCCGCCCATGGCCGCATCGGCCTCGGCGACCATGGTCCGGCAGGCCTGGACCTCGGACAGGTCGGCTGCGAAGGCGAAGGCGCCACCGGCTGCCTGGGCCCGCTCGAGAGTGAGGTCCTGCGCACCGACGATCGCGCCGGCGGCCGTCATGCCGCGCGTGAGTTCGCCGCCGATCACGCCGCCAGCGCCGGTGATGAGGACGTTCTTACCGGCCAGGCTGAACAGGTCGGTGCTCATGTCATGCCTCTCGCTCGATCGTGACGATGCCATACGGGTCCAGCGTGACGGTTCGGCTTCCGACCGTTACGACCTGGGGCTCGGGGCTCGCGTTGGCCACGAGCACGATGTCGTCGACGACGAGGGCATCGACGAGATCGGGATGCGACGACACGGCTCGGGTCACCCGCGTCGCCCCCGCAACCGCAGCGAAGACGTCGTAGACCGGGTAGGTCATGCCGGGAGCGGAGGGGAAGTCGTCGGGTTGAGGTGAGCCCTCGGCCCGCTCCATGACACCCTCCCAGCCCGTTGCCTGGAAGTACGTCACGGCATCGATGCAGCCAGACTCGGCCAGTGCCTTGAGCGAGAGAACGGTCCAGGCTGCAGCGAATGTCCCGCACTGCCGTGCGTCGACCCGGCTCGGGAGTGGCGTGTTGCTCACATCCAGATCCGGCTGCGTCGCGTTGGGGTTGAAGCGAGGTCGCAGGGTGATGGGGGAGACCTCGAGGAATGCATCGGGATACAGGCGTCGCGCATTGCGGGCGATCGTGCCCTGCGTGGCGGCGTTCTGCATCACCGTCTGGTCGTCGGCTGCGTGGACCTGGGGGTTCAGCGAGAAGGCGATGCGACCAGGTCCGGCAGGGCGACCACGGTTGAGCTCGGTGAAGTAGAGGTTGGTGCCGCCGCCGATGCGTTCGCCGAGCACGCCGTGTGCGTGCTCGAGCAGTTCGGGTCCGGTGACCTTGGCATTCGGGTCGAATACGAGCCAGTGGCTGATGCGCGGGTCGTCCGCGAAGGGCGCGAGGTGGTCGATGCCGCTGGTGACAGTGATGGCAGGGATGAGCAGTGCGCCGATGGCCTCAGCGTCACGCACGGCACCCTCCATGCGTGCGACGGGCTCGTCGGATGTCAGGTCGACGCGCACATGCGCGAGCCGCAGTGCCGCGAGCCGCTCGATCTCGGTTGGCGTGAGGGCATGACCGTCGTGGTCGAGCTGGATACCGAGTGCCGGCATGGAGGCGGTCTCATCGGTGATGTCGATGCGCAGGGGGCGATCGGACGCTGCTGCTTCGGGCAGCGATCCGGTGAGGCTGATCTCGACCGCCTGCGCGATGCGCTCGCCGGGGTGCACGGTGACGGGGAAGGGCAGGGTGATCGGCGTGCAGTAGTGCTTGAACGAGGCGTCGCTCCAGTTGCGGTGGTCCTCGCTCTCGAAGGTCTCACCGGTCATGCGCACGGTGGACAGGAGGCCGGGCGTGACCTCGTGCGTCAGCGCCCGCATGTCGGCGAAGGGCTGGTCCGGATCGATGGAATCGGGGAAGGCTGTCTTGACCAGAGTTCCGTCGATTCGCTCCAGCGTCGCTGCTCGGCCGGCGAGGTCGGCCGGGTGCAGAACGCACATCCCCAGTCGGTTGCGCACGAACGACCGCTCGGCGGTGCCGTCGATCGCGTACCGGGTGGTGCCGTCGGGTGCTCCCGTGATTCGACCGGTCCAGATGAACGGTGCGGCGTCGAAGGTGCCGCGTGCGGTGAGCTCGATCTCGAATGCGTCGCCGGTCTGTCGGACCTGCTGATCGAGGATTGTCCACGGTCGGGCGGTCCAGTTGAGGTCCTGGAACACCACGTAGATGCGGCGCACGACCTCGATGCCACCGAGCCGGATATCGCGCAGGTCGCCGTCGCAGTAGGTCAGGGTCAGCGGACCTGCGGCGAGGACGGTCAGGACAGGCTCCCGACGGTGTAGCGCGTGCCTGTGGCGAGTGACTCGTACGCACCGAGCGTGACGTCGAGCAGGCGCAGCGTCCGTGCGCCCGACGTCTCCGGCTCCGCGCCCGTCTGCAGGCAGGTGATCCAGTGCCGCTGGATGTTGTAGACGGAGTCCTGGATGGCGTTCCACGGCTCGCTCGTCCAGCCGTGGTCGGGGATGAGCAGGTCCTCGTCGGTGACGACACCGCGGCTGACCACCTGCAGGTGGTAGTCGGCGCTGAGGGTGATGGATCCCTCGGTGCCCTCGAGAGTGACGAACGTCTGCGGGTACGTGTTGTGGTCGGACCGCGTCTCGTAGCTGGCATCGACGATGCAGGTTGCCTCGTCCATGTGCATGAGGACGGTTGCGACGTCCTCACCGACGATGCGCGGATTCACCCGAAGCGCATCGGTGAACAGTGTCTGGGGCTCGCCCATGAAGCAGGTGGCCAGGTCGAACAGATGCACGGCCACGTCGACGATGATCATCCGCTCGCTGTCGACGAGCCACGGCTGGGCGGAGTAGACATCATGCGCCGTGCGGAAGGACACTCGCCCGAAGAACGGCCGGCCGATGGCGCCCGCGTCGAGGAGCTCCTTGATCCTTCGCATCGGGTGCTGGAATCGGAAGTTCTCGTGCACCATGAACGGCAGCGACTTCGCGGCGCAGGCGTCGACCATCGCCCGTGCATCGGCCATCTCCCAGGCCAGCGGCTTCTGACAGATCGCTGCCACCCCGTGCGCTGCGGCCAGCTCGACCATCATGCGATGTGTGGGCGGGGTCGTGGCGATGTCGACGAAGTCGAGTTCCTCGTTCGCGAACAGCTCGGCTGCATCGGTGTAGGCGCGACCGCCGAACTCGGCAGCAGCGGCCTGCACGCGTCCCTCATTGATATCGCAGACAGCGACAAGCTCGGCCTCGGGAATCTCGCGCGAAGAATCCTGTGCCGATGACGGCGAACCGGAAGGGTGGCTTCACAGCTCCACCTGGCGGCTCGGATCCGTGATCCACTCGCTCCACGATCCGACGTACATGCGCGCCCCGGGCAGGCCCGCGATCTCCATGCCGAGCAGGTTCTGGGCGGCGGTGACACCCGAGCCGCAGTAGAAGATGACATCGGACGGTGATTGCTCGCCAATGAGGCCGAGGTAGTGCGCGCGGAGCTCGTCTGCCGGTCGGAAGTGACCGTCGGGCGTCTTGGTCTCGGCCCGGTCTGCCAGGCCCGCGCCGGCGATGTGTCCGCGGATCGCGTCCTGGTAGACCCCGCCGCCGTGGTAGCCCTCGGCTCCACGTGAGTCGAAGACACATGTCACCGGGAGCACTCGGGCGGCATCGACCTCGTCGACATCAACCAGCAGTTCGGGGCGCAGCCGAACGGTGAAGGTACGGGCAGCGCGTGTGCCGTCGCCGGTCGTCAGGGCGCCACCGGCTGCGAGCCACCCGGGGAGTCCACCATCGAGGACGGCGACGGCATCGTGTCCGAGCCAGCGCAGCATCAGCCACAGGCGCGACGCCGCCATCAGGCCACCGTCGGCGTCGTACGTGACGACCTGGGTCGTCTCGTCGATTCCCCACTCGCCGAGGCGGCGGGCGAAGTCGGCAGGATCGGGGAAGGGTCGCCGTCCCGTCACGCCGTCGATGATCGGGCCGGCCATGTCGGTGCCGAGATCGGCCTGCTGTGCTCCGGGGATGTGGCCGACGTCGAAGGTCGCCTTGCCCCACTGCTCATCGTCGAGGGTGAAGCGGGCATCGAGGACCACCCACGCCGGATCGTCGACGGGCTCCGCCAGTTCGGCTGCCGAGATGATCGTCGTGAACGCCATTGCCATGCCTCCCGCTGCAACCCGTGGATCCGCATCCTACGCTCGGGACATGGACCCCAAACCCCGCAGTTTCGAAGTGACCGAGGGCCGTGATCGCGCCCCTGCTCGCGGCATGCTGCGTGCGCTGGGGATGGACGATGCCGACTTCGCGCGCACTCAGATCGGCATCGCCTCGTCGTACAACACGATCACGCCCTGCAACATGTCGCTGCGCGACGTAGCTGCGGCGGTCAGCCAGGGCGTCCATGCTGCAGGCGGCTTCCCGATGGAGTTCGGGACGATCACCGTCTCCGACGTGATCTCGATGGGTCACGAGGGCATGCACTTCTCCCTCGTGAGCCGCGAGGTGATTGCCGACTCGGTCGAGACCGTGATGCAGGCCGAGCGACTCGACGGCATGGTCACGCTCGCCGGATGCGACAAGAGCATCCCCGCGATGATCATGGCGGCGGCACGCATCGACGTGGCCAGCGTGCTGATGTACGCAGGATCCCTGCTCCCCGGTCATGTCCGACTCGAGGATGGCAGCGAGCACACCGTCAACATCGTGACGGCCTTCGAGGCGGTGGGTGCGAATGACCGAGGGCTGATGTCGGATGGTGACCTCGACCGCATCGAGCGGGCCGTGTGCCCAAGCGCGGGCACCTGCGGCGGC
>JAPLBU010000231.1:5313-15539 GCA_026392575.1 Actinomycetota bacterium
CGCCAGCAGTGGACAGCCGCCGAGAGACGCTGGGGCGGCGGGCTGGCGAGGCCGTCGTCGAACTGGTCCATCGGGGTATCACGACCCGCGACATCATCACCCGCGAGGCGATCGAGAACGCGATCACCGTGGTGATGGCGCTCGGCGGCTCGACGAATGCAGTCCTGCACCTGCCGGCGATCGCGCACGAGTGCGGCTTCGAGCTCGACATCGAGGACTTCAATCGGATTGGCGCACGTGTGCCGCTGCTCGGCGACCTGAAGCCGTTCGGCGAGTACGTGATGTTCGACGTCGATCGCGTAGGTGGTGTGCCCGTCGTGATGAAGGTGCTGCTGGAGGAGGGGCTCCTGCATGGCGACTGCCTGACCGTGACGGGGAAGACCCTGGCCGAGAACCTGGCAGACATCAACCCGCCTGCTCCGGATGGTCGGGTGATCCGCACGGTCGCGAATGCGCTCAGCACGCACGGGGGGACCAGCGTCCTGCGCGGCTCCCTGGCGCCTGAGGGTGCCGTGGTCAAGACGGCCGGCGTCCCCATCCGCGAGTTCGAGGGCTCAGCCCGTGTCTTCGAGCGGGAGGAGTCGGCAATGGCGGCCTTGGCCGACGGCACCATCCAGGCTGGTGATGTCGTCGTGATCCGCTACGAAGGCCCCAAGGGCGGCCCGGGGATGCGAGAGATGCTGATGATCACCGGGGCGATCACGGGTGCGGGACTGGGCAAGCAGGTGCTCCTCGTCACCGATGGCCGGTTCTCGGGCGGGACCACCGGGCTCTGTGTGGGCCACATCTCTCCCGAGGCAGCCGATGGCGGGCCGATCGGCCTCGTGCGGGATGGGGACCGGGTCCGCATTGATATCGACGCGCTCACGATCGACCTTCTCGTCGACGAGGTCGAGCTTGCGGACCGGCGGGCTGCCTTCGTGCCGCTGCCGCCCCGCTTCACCCGCGGCGTCCTCGCCAAGTACGCCCGGCTCGTCGGCTCGGCCTCGAAGGGTGCCGTCTGCGACTGACCTCGCCACGGGGGGAGACGCAGGTCACGGGAGGTCCGGGTGGCTACGCATGCTTGCGGTTGGTAGGGTTCGACCCGTGGCACGAATTCTCGTAGTACGCAGGCGCGTCGGCTGACTTCAGGTCATCCGCGCGCTCCCTCCGCTACCCGTATCGGGTCGGGGGGTTTTTCATTGGAAGCGTCGAGCGAAGGAACGTGATGGGCGAGAAGATAACCGGGGCTCAGAGCCTGGTCTACGCGATGGAGGCAGCGGGGGTCACCGATGTATTCGGGATCCCGGGAGGCGCCATCCTGCCCCTCTATGACCCGCTGATGGACTCGCAGAAGATCCGCCACATCCTCGTCCGCCATGAGCAGGGCGCCGGCCATGCGGCCGAGGGCTTCGCTGCGGCGACCGGTCGTGTGGGTGTCTGCATGGCCACCAGCGGCCCCGGCGCCACCAACCTCGTGACCCCGCTCGCTGACGCCAACATGGACTCGGTCCCCATCGTGGCGATCACCGGCCAGGTGCCGAGCGGATCGATCGGCACGGACGCCTTCCAGGAGGCCGACATCCGCGGCATCACGATGCCGATCACGAAGCACAGCTTCCTCGTGACCAATGCCGACGACATCCCGCGGGCGATCGCCGAGGCGTTCCACCTGGCAGCGACCGGTCGACCGGGCCCTGTGCTGGTCGACGTCTCGAAGGACGCGCTGCAGGCCGAGACCGAGTTCCACTGGCCCGTCCAGATGGACCTGCCCGGCTACCACCCGATCACGAAGCCGCATGCCAAGCAGGTGCGTGAGGCAGCCAAGATGATCATGGCGGCCAAGCGACCGGTGCTGTACGTCGGCGGCGGGGTGATCCGCGCGAACGCGTCCGGACCGCTGCGCCGACTTGCCGAGATGACGGGAATCCCCGTCGTCACGACCCTGATGGCACGGGGGGCCTTCCCGGACTCCCATCCGCTGCACATGGGCATGCCCGGCATGCACGGCACGGTGACGGCCGTTGGGGCGCTGCAGAAGTCCGACCTGCTCATCACGCTCGGCGCGCGTTTCGATGATCGCGTGACGGGAAAGCTGTCCACGTTCGCGCCAGACGCTCAGATCATCCATGCGGACATCGACCCGGCCGAGATCGGCAAGAACCGGCAGGCCGACGTGCCGATCGTCGGCGATCTGGCCGAGATCATCCCGGAGCTCATCCTCGCCGTCGAGGCCGAGCAGGTCGCCGGGAAGGTCGGCGAGTACGAGGAGTGGTGGACGCTGCTCTCGCGCATGCGGGCGACGTACCCGTTGGGCTACGAGACCTACGACGACGGCAGCCTGTCGCCGCAGTACGCCATTCAGCGACTCGGCATCATCAGCGGCTCCGACACGATCTTCGCTGCCGGCGTGGGCCAGCACCAGATGTGGGCCGCTCAGTTCATCAACTACGAACACCCCAAGACCTGGTTGAACTCGGGTGGTCTCGGCACGATGGGCTTCGCGGTTCCGGCGGCGATGGGGGCCAAGGTGTTCCCGACTTCGTCAAGCTCGCCGAGGCGTACAGCTGCCACGGCCTGCGCTGCGAGTCACCCGACCAGGTCGATGCGACGATCGAGAAGGCCATGGGCCTGAACGATGCCCCCGTGGTCATCGACTTCGTCGTCCACAAGGACGCGATGGTGTGGCCGATGGTGGCCGCCGGAACGAGCAATGACGAGATCTTGGTCGCGCGCGAGATGGCGCCCGACTGGAGCGGAGAAGACGACTGATGTCCCGACATACGCTCTCGGTCCTCGTGGAGGACAAGCCCGGTGTGCTGGCCCGCGTGGCCGGCCTGTTCTCGCGACGGGGATTCAATATCGAGTCCCTCGCCGTGGGGCCGACGGAACTTCCAGACGTCTCGCGCATGACGATCGTCGTCACGGTCGACACCCTGCCGCTCGAGCAGGTGACGAAGCAGCTCAACAAGCTGATCAACGTCATCAAGATCGTTGAGCTCGATCCGGAAGCGTCGGTCCAGCGCGAGATCATGCTCGTGAAGGTGCGCGCCGACATGGAGACCCGCTCGCGGGTGCTCGAGGCGGCCACATTGTTCCGCGCCAAGGTCGTCGACGTCGCGCCCGATGCCGTCACGATCGAGGCCACGGGCAAGGACGACAAGCTCATGGCCCTCCTGAAGGTCCTCGAGCCGTTCGGCATCAAGGAACTGGTCAAGTCGGGCATGGTCGCGATGGGGCGTGGCCCACGGTCGATCAGCGAACGATCCGTCCGGCCCTCCGACCGCTCCGCCTGAACCCTGGCTTCGCGCCTCGCGATAGCCTTCCCAACGCACATCCGCCCGATTCCCAGAGGAGAGCCCCCGTGGCCGAACTGTTCTACGACGACGATGCCGACCTGTCCATCATCCAGAACCGCGTGGTCGCGATCATCGGGTTCGGCAGCCAGGGCCACGCCCACGCCATGTCGCTGCGCGACTCGGGCGTCGACGTGCGCGTCGGCCTGCGCCCCGGCTCCGCCAGCGCGGCCAAGGCCGAGGAGGCCGGGCTCCGGGTCGTTGACCCCGCGACCGCCGCGGCCGAGGCCGACGTGATCATGATCCTGGCCCCCGACCATGTCCAGGCCGGCCTCTACAAGGAGTCGATCGAGCCGAACCTGCAGGCCGGCGATGCGCTCTTCTTCGCCCATGGCTTCAACATCCGCTTCGGCTACATCACGCCGCCGGACTTCGTCGACGTCTGCATGGTGGCCCCCAAGGGTCCCGGTCACCTCGTGCGCCGCGAGTACGTCGCGGGCCGAGGCGTGCCGGCGATCGTCGCTGTCGAGCAGGACGCCACGGGCGATGCGTGGCCGCTGACGCTGTCGTACGCCAAGGCACTCGGCGCGCTGCGTGCGGGCGGCATCAAGACCACCTTCACCGAGGAGTGCGAGACCGACCTGTTCGGTGAGCAGTCGGTGCTGTGCGGTGGCGCCTCGCAGCTCGTCATGTACGGCTTCGAGGTCCTGGTCGAGGCCGGCTACCAGCCCGAGGTTGCGTACTTCGAGTGCCTCCACGAGCTCAAGCTCATCGTCGACCTGATGTACGAAGGCGGCATCGCCAAGCAGCGCTGGAGCGTCTCGGACACGGCGGAGTACGGCGACTACGTCTCCGGCCCCCGCGTTATCGATCCGCATGTCAAGGAGAACATGAAGGCCGTTCTCGCTGACATCCAGAACGGCTCGTTCGCCAAGCGGTTCGTCGACGATCAGCTCGCCGGTGGCCCGGAGTTCAAGGAGCTTCGCGCCAAGGGCGAGCAGCACCCGATCGAGAAGGTCGGCCGGGAGCTTCGTGGGCTGATGAGCTGGGTCGACAACAAGGGCGACGACTACGTCGAGGGCACTGCCGCCCGCTGAGCGTTCGGCCTTGCGCGCAGTGACCGGGTTCACACTCCCGGTCACGGCGCGCGAGTCTGTTTCTGGCCTCAGTAGACTGCGCGCGTGACCAAGCCCCGCGTGCTCATCGCCGAAGAACTGTCCCCTGCGACCGTCGATGCCCTCGGGCCCGACTTTGAGATCGTCTCGTGCGACGGAGCGGATCGGGCCGCGCTGCTGCCGGCCATCGCCGACGTAGACGCGATCCTCGTGCGGTCGGCCACCATGGTCGATGCCGAGGCGATCGCCGCGGCCAAGAACCTCAAGGTCATCGCGCGAGCCGGGGTGGGCCTCGACAACGTCGATATCAAGGCGGCCACCCAGGCGGGCGTCATGGTCGTCAACGCACCGACCTCGAACATCGTCAGCGCCGCCGAGCTTGCAGTGGCGCTGCTCCTGGCGTCGGCCCGCAACGTCGTGCCGGCGAGCTCGGCTCTGGCCAACGGTGAGTGGAAGCGCTCGAAGTACACGGGCGTCGAGGTCGCCGACAAGGTGGTGGGCGTCGTCGGTCTGGGTCGTATCGGCGTGCTCGTGGCCCAGCGACTGAGCGCCTTCGGCGTGAAGCTCATCGCCTATGACCCTTATGTCCAGCCGGCGCGTGCCGCTCAACTCGGCGTTCGCATGGTGACCCTCGACGAGCTGCTGGTCGAGAGCGACTTCATCACGGTCCACCTGCCCAAGACGGCCGAGACGATCGGACTCATCGGCGACGCCGAACTCCACAAGGTCAAGCCGACCGTGCACATCATCAACGCGGCCCGGGGCGGCATCGTCGACGAGAAGGCCCTCTACGAAGCCCTGGTCGATGGTCGCGTCGCCGGAGCCGGGCTCGACGTGTATGCGAAGGAGCCCTGCACCGACTCGCCGCTCTTCACCCTCGAGCAGGTGGTTGCCACGCCGCACCTCGGTGCATCGACGGATGAGGCTCAGGAGAAGGCCGGCATCGCCGTCGCCCGCTCCGTGCGGTTGGCCCTTTCTGGCGAACTCGTGCCCGACGCCGTGAATGTCCAGGGCGGGCAGATCGACGAGGCCGTCAAGCCCATGCTGCCGCTGGCGGAGAAGATCGGCGCGATTGCGTGCGGACTGGCTGATGCGGCTGTCGCCCGGGTGGATGTCGAAGTGCTGGGCGAGATCGCCGACCACGATGTCCGGGTTCTGGAACTGGCCGCGCTCAAGGGGGTCTTCCAGATGCTGGTGCACGACCCGGTGTCCTTCGTGAACGCTCCCGTGCTCGCTGAGCAGCGTGGAGTCGAGGTCGCCCTCACCACGGATCGCACGAGCGAGGATCACCGCTCTCTGCTTCGCGTGACCCTGACCCAGACAAACGGCGAGAAGGTGAGTGTGGCGGGCACCATCGCCGGATCACGCAACACCGCCAAGGTCGTCGAGGTCGACGCGTTCGATGTCGACGTGCCCGTCAGCGACCACATGGCCTTCCTGCGCTATCACGACCGTCCGGGCATCGTCGGCATCGTCGGACGGCTGCTGGGGGAGGGCGACGTCAACATCGGCGGCATGCAGGTCAGCCGAGATGAGTCCGGTCATGCGCTCATCGTGCTGACCGTCGATTCCATCATCGCTCCGGAGCGGCTGGAGGCCATCGTGACCGAGATCGGCGCGCATTCGGCTAAGGCCGTCGATCTCGGCTGATCCCTAGGGAGGCGTGTGGATCGCATCCACCGCACTGGGCTGATCTGGGCCTTCGTTGGTGTCCTGCTCTTCTCGTTCTCGCTTCCGCTGACAAAGGTCGCCGTGGGCGGGTTCGACCCGTTCTTCACGGCCACGGGACGTGCCGTCATCGCGGGCGCGTTGGCGGCGGCGCTGCTCGCCGCCCGCCGCGTGCGGTGGCCCGCGCGAGAACAGCTCAAACCCCTGCTCTTCACAATGCTCGGTGCCGTTTTCGGATGGCCGATCCTGCTTGCCCTGGCACTGGAGCGCACGACATCGGCGCACGCCGCCGTTATCGCTGCCTTCATGCCTCTGACAACCGCTCTCTTCGCCGTTCTGCGCACGCACGAGCGGGTGCCGGCACGGTTCTGGCTGGCGGCGGGCGGCGGAACACTCGCTCTGGTCGTCTTCGCGCTGTCCCGCGGTGGCGCGGAGGGCGGCGACTGGGTGGCCGACCTCCTCATCGTCGGGGCCGTCCTGAGCTCCTCCTGGTGCTACGTCGAGGGAGCAACGATCACGAGGGTGATGCCGGGCTGGCAGGTCATCTCATGGGTGGTCGTCCTTGCGCTGCCCGTCACCGTTCCCGCGTCGCTGTTCCTGTGGTGGGCGACCTCCGGTCAGTACGACACGACGGCTGCCCAGTGGACATCGCTCGTTCTGCTCGGAGTCTCATCGATGTACCTCGGCTTCTTCGCCTGGTATCGCGGGCTTTCCCTGGCCGGCTCGGCATATGGGGGTCAGGTCCAGCAGTTGCAGGCACTGCTGACGCTCCTGTGGTCTGCTCTGCTGCTCGGCGAGACGGTCACCCCGATCACCGTCGCCACAGCCCTGGTCGTCATCGCTTGCGTGGTCTGGGCCCAACGAAGCCGAACGGACCTCACAGTCGCTCCGGAGGAATGAAGGGCGGTGCCCACCCGTTAGCCTTGGCACGCGACACGAGGAAGGGGACCGGGTGAAAGACCTGCTGGTCACGTACCTGCGTCCGCATCGCAAGGCGCTCGCTGCTATCGCAGTCCTGCTGCTGATCCAGGCGATCACCAACCTCTACCTGCCGAATCTCAACGCCGACATCATCAACTACGGCGTTGTCACGGGCGACACGGCATACATCCTGCGCGTTGGCGGGCTGATGCTGCTCGTGTCGATCCTTCTGGGCGTCGCCTCCGTCATCACCGTCTACTACAGCGCCCGGACGTCTATGCGGTTCGGGCGTGAGGTGCGAGGTGACCTCTTCCGTCATGTTGAGGGTTTCTCGCTGAGCCAGATGCATGCGTTCGGGGTGCCGTCGCTGATCACGCGCAACACCAACGATGTCCAGCAACTGCAGATGCTGGTGATGGTCGGCCTGACGATGATGGTGCTGGCACCCATCACGGCCGTGGGTGGCGTCATCATGGCCATGCGCGAGAACGTGCAACTGTCGGGTCTGCTGATCGTCACGGTGCCGCTGATGATCGCGGTCATCGGGATCATGGTCTTCAAGGCCGTGCCCCTCTTCCGCGCCATGCAGGTGAAGATCGACCGGGTCAACGGCGTCCTGCGCGAGAACCTCGTGGGAATCCGGGTCATCCGGGCGTTCGTCCGCACCTCCCATGAGGAGGAGCGCTTCGCGGAGGCCAACGCTGACCTCACCGACACGGCGCTGAAGGTCACCCGACTGTTCGCCCTGATCATGCCGACGCTGATGCTGATCATGAACCTGACCATCGTGGCCACCATCTGGTTCGGCGGGCACCTGATCGCCGACGGGTCCATGCCGATCGGCAATCTCTTCGCCTTCCAGTCCTACATCATGCAGATCCTGTTCTCGGTGATGATGGCCGTCATGACCATGATGATGGTCCCGCGCGCGGCGGCCTCGGCCGAGCGCATCCAGGCGGTCCTGCAGGCCGTTCCGGACATTGCGGAACCTGATCAGGCACTGGACGTCCCGCTGGCGCGGATCGGGCGCATCGAACTCCGCGGCGTCGAGTTCCGGTATCCGGGCGCGGAGGAGTCCGTCCTCCAGGATGTGTCCTTCACACTCGAGCCCGGCACCACGACGGCGATCGTGGGTGGCACGGGTTCGGGCAAGAGCACGCTGGTCAACCTCCTGCCGCGCCTCCTCGACGTCACCGGCGGTGCCGTCCTGATCGATGGCATCGACGTACGCGAGATCCCGCTCGAGGAGCTGTGGGACCTGTTTGGGCTCGTGCCCCAGCGCGGATTCCTGTTCGGTGGAACGGTCGGAAGCAACGTGCGCTTCGGCCGCCCCGACGCAACGGACGAAGAGGTCTGGGAGGCGTTGACCATCGCGCAGGCGCGCGAATTCATCGATCTGCTCCCCGAGGGTCTCGATGCGCCCATCGACCAAGGGGGCGTCAACCTCTCCGGCGGACAGCGTCAGCGGTTGGCCATCGCCCGCTGCGTGGTGCGCGAGCCCCTCATCTACCTGTTCGACGACAGCTTCTCCGCCCTCGACTACACGACCGATGCCCGGCTGCGTGGGGCGCTCGCGCAGCAGACACGGGACCGCACCGTCGTCATCGTCGCCCAGCGGGTGAGCACGATCATGGATGCCGATCGCATCGTCGTCCTCGACAGTGGCCGGGTAGTCGGCATCGGCAGCCACGATGACCTCATCGAGACGTGTGAGCCGTATCGCGAGATCGTCTCCTCGCAGGTGGCGCTCGGGGGTGCCCGATGAGCCAGCGCACGGTCAGCGCGCCCCCGCCGAGGGGCCCGATGGGTGGCCCGATGGGCGGCTTCCAGGGGACGTCCGATGCCAAGGCCCAGGATTTCCGTGGATCCCTGAAGCGGTTCGGGTCGCGGCTTCGGCCAGAGCGATTGATCGTCATCGTGGTGATCGTCCTTGCCTTCGCGAGTGTCTTCCTCGCGGTGCTCGGCCCCAAGCTCCTCGGCAACGCCACCAACATCATCTTCGACGGCTTGGTCAGCCTGCAGTTGCCGGCCGGCATGACGCAGGACCAGGCAGTCGCGGCACTGAATGCGACAGGGCAGACGGACCGGGCCGACACGGTCGCCGCGATGACGTTGACACCGGGTGCGGGTGTCGACTTCGCCGCGCTTGCCCAGGTCCTCGCGATCGTCACCGTCATCTACGTCCTGAGCTCCGTGCTGAGCTGGGGCCAGAACTACCTGATGGCCGGTGTCACGCAGCGCACGATCTTCCGCCTGCGCGAGGAGGTCGACCACAAGCTCGGACGGTTGCCGTTGCGCTACTTCGACGGGTCCTCGCGCGGCGATGTCCTGAGCCGCGTCACGAACGACATCGACAACATCTCGATGACCCTCCAGCAGACGCTGACCCAGTTGATCACCGCCGTGCTGACCGTTGTCGGCGTCCTCGCGATGATGGTGTGGATCAGCCCGATCCTGGCCGTGATCTCGCTGCTCACCGTCCCCCTGTCTTTCTGGGTGACAATGATCATCGCCAAGCGCTCACAGCCGCACTTCATCGCTCAGTGGAAGTGGACGGGAACACTGAACGGCCATGTCGAGGAGACGTTCTCTGGTCACGACCTGGTCAAGGTGTTCGGGCACCGTCGCCAGTCGATCGAGGAGTTCGACGAGGCGAACGAGCTCATGTACGAGAGCAGCTTCCGGGCGCAGTACATCTCGGGGATCATCCAGCCCGCGCTCACGGTGGTCGCGAACCTCAACTACGTGGCCATCGCCGTGATCGGCGGGATGCGGGTGGCCACCGGCACGATGTCACTCGGTGATGTGCAGGCCTTCATCCAGTACTCGCGGCAGTTCACAATGCCCATCACCCAGATCGCGGGAGTGGCGAACATCCTGCAGTCGGGTATCGCCTCGGCGGAGCGCGTGTTCGAGCTTCTCGACGAGGATGAGGAGACGCCGGACGACGCGGATGCCGTGATGCTGGTGGAGCCGACCGGCCGCATCCGCTTCGAGGACGTCGCGTTCCGGTACCTGCCCGACGCTCCCCTGATCGAGGACTTCAATCTCTCGGTCGAGCCGGGTGAGATCGTCGCGATCGTGGGGCCCACGGGGGCGGGCAAGACGACCCTCGTGAACCTGCTTATGCGCTTCTACGACGTCGACTCGGGCAGCATCCTGATGGATGGCCAGCCGACCCTGCGGATGCGCCGTGACGATCTGCGCCGGTCCTTCGGGATGGTGCTGCAGGACACCTGGCTGTTCG
>JAPLBU010000351.1 GCA_026392575.1 Actinomycetota bacterium
AGGGGAACGGATGGTGCGGCTGGTCGCTCACGGGTGGACGCTCACCCGTTCTCCCCCGTGTAGAGGCCGTGCTTGGCGATCAGGTGCGCCACTCCGTCAGGGACGAGATACGTCACCGGCTCCCCCGCCTGCACCCGGCGGCGGATGTCGGTCGACGAGATGGCCAGGGCGGGGATCTCGATGAGCGAAATGCGATCAGGACGCAGCCCCGGATCCGCGAGCACGTGGCCCGGGCGCGTGACCCCCACGAGGTGGGCGGCGGAGAGGATGCCCTGCGGGTCGCGCCAGTCGAGGATGTCCGCGAGAGCGTCGGCCCCCGTGATGAAGAACCACTCGGCGTCCTGGCCCGGCAATTCCTTCGCGAACTGCGCCTGCAGGTCCGCGAGGGTGTCGATCGTGTACGGCTGGCCATCGCGATCGATGTCGACGCGGCTCACATCGAAGCGCGGATCGGCCGCCGTCGCCACGACGGTCATGAGGTAGCGGAGTTCGGCCGGCGCACTTGTGCCGGCCTCCTTGTGCCAGGCCTGGCCGGTAGGGCTGAACACCACGCGGTCGAGGGAGAATCGGTGCGCAACCTCAGAGGCAGCAACGAGGTGGCCGATGTGGATGGGGTCGAACGAGCCGCCCATGACACCGATCCGCACCGTCATGCCCGCTCCTCAGGGTTGGCGACCGCCCCGCACGGGGCGGCGGGAGGACCGCTCAGTCGCCGACCTTGATCATCATGACCAGGACGAGCAGGGCAGTGAGGGCGACGAAGGCAAATGCGCCGAAGACGTAGGGCGACACCTGACTGGACTGGGCCGCGGCCTCTTCGCTGAGGATCGCGATACCGGAGCTGACGAAGTGCATGGGGTTCCTCTCGGGCCGACGGTCATGGGCTCGGCGCCCACTGTAGTGCGAGGTGGGTTGCGTCAGGAGCGGATGTGGCCGTCGCCCGTGACGATGTAGGTCGACGTGGTCAGCTCAGCCAGGCCCATCGGCCCGCGGGCGTGCAGCTTCTGTGTCGAGATGCCGATCTCGGCCCCGAAGCCGAACTCGCCGCCGTCGGTGAAACGCGTTGATGCGTTGACCATCACGGCAGCTGAATCGACCCCCGCGATGAACTGCTGGGCGGCCGACTGGCTGTCGGTGACGATCGCCTCGGTGTGTCCGGAGGACCAGCGTCGGATGTGCTCGAGGGCATCCTCGATGCTGTCGACGATGCCGGCCGCGATGTCGAGGGAGTAGTACTCGGCTGCCCAGTCGTCGTCGGTGACGTCGGCGAACGAGACACCGGTGCCCGTCGCATGCAGTGCGAAGCGGCCGTCGCCATGGACCGTGACGCCTGCCTCGCGCAGCGCCTCTAAAGCACGCGGAAGGAAGGCATCGGCGATGTCCCGGTGGACGAGAACGGACTCGGCGGCATTGCACACGCTGACCCGCTGTGCCTTGCTGTTGAGCAGGATCGCCACGGCCTTGTCGATGTAGACGTGGCAGTTGCCGACGCCCGTCTCAATCACTGGCACCGTCGAATTCTCGACGACGTTCTGAATCAGCGACGCACCACCGCGCGGAATGACCACATCGACGAGGCCCCGCGCGGTCATCAGGTAGGTCACTGAGTCGTGTGTGTCGCCCGGCACGAGCTGGATCGCATCGGCAGGAAGACCCGACTCGATGAGTGCGGCGCGCATGACGTCGACAAGTGCGGCATTGCTCGCCGCAGCCGAGGAGGATCCCCGGAGCAGCGCTGCGTTGCCGCTCTTCAGGCACAGTCCCGCCGCGTCGACCGTGACATTGGGCCGGGCCTCGTAGATCATCCCGACGACACCGAGGGGCACGCGCACCTGCCGCACCTGGAGACCGTTGGGCAGCGTGTAGCCGCGGATGACCTCGCCCACGGGGTCAGGCAGGCCGGCGACATCGCGCAGAGCCTGGGCGATGGCCTCGATGCGATCACGGGTGAGGGTGAGCCGGTCGATGAGGGCCGACGACGTGCCTGCTGCCTCCGCTCGGGTCACATCGGTGGCGTTCGCCGCCACGATCTGGGGTACGGCGGCGTCGAGCGCGTCGGCCAGGGCCAGCAGCGCTGCATCCTTGTCGTTGCGGGTGAGCCCTCGCAGGGCGATGGCCGCTGCGCGCGCCCGTCGGGCCGTGTCCAGTACCCGCTCGCGCTCGTCCGTACCGCTCTCAACCATGCGCCGACCCTACCGACCACCAGCAGGTTCAGAAAGGCAGGACGCGACCTGCCGAGACCAGCCCCGACTGCTCGTGGATATGGCGGCCTCTCCGGTGGAACGTCTCGCGGTCGACCACTTCGACCCCCACGACCCGCCAGGGCGGCAGTTGTGCGGAGGCCACGTGCTCATCCCAGAGCAGCACGGCGATCCGCAGGGCCGTGGCGACATCAGTCGCCTCTTCCCAGTAGCGCACCTCTGCTCGATCTGCCGCGTACCGCCCTGAGAGCAGGAACGGGTGCTCCTCACTGAGCCGCTCGAGGGCACCTCGGATCACCGTCTCCGGAACGACCTGACCCGCGACCGTCAACGTGATGTGCCACATCGAGCGGGGCTCAGCACGTTCGTCGTCGGAATCCTCGACGGAGTGCAGACGCAGGGGTCCGACAGCTTCCACGTCGCCACCCCTCCTGCGTGCATCGGCGGCGGCTCAGGTCGCCAGAATCACCAGGTCGTCGCGATGGACGATCTCGCGTTCATAAGCAGGCCCGAACTCGCGTGCCAGTTCCCTTGTCGAGCGGCCGAGCAGTCCCGGCAACTCCTGTGCGTCAAAGTTGACCAAACCTCGGGCCACGATGTTGCCCTTTTCGTCCAATAGGTCGACCGGATCTCCTGCGACGAAGGTGCCCTCGATACCGGTGATGCCTGCGGGAAGCAACGAGAGTCGCCGCTGGACCACGGCCACCACCGCACCAGCGTCGAGCATCAGTCGTCCACGCGGCGTGCTGGCGTGGGCCAGCCACAGCATGCGCGTCGAGGTGCGCTCCCCCGTGGGGTGGAACACCGTGCCGACCGCTGCCGAGGTCAGCGCCTCGGCCACCTGGCTGGCAGATGCGAGCAGGACGGGAATGCCCGCCGACGTCGCGATCGCGGCCGCCTCGACCTTCGTCGACATGCCACCGAGCCCGACTCCGGCACCTCCGGTGCCACCGATACGGACGCCCGCGAG